>JAUVAN010000375.1 GCA_030591725.1 Deltaproteobacteria bacterium | reverse complement strand
TTGCCCTGGTCCCGGAGCGCCAGAGCGCTTTTATTGTTCTCGTTGGCGAGAAGATCGATGCTGGTGATCATTACGTTTTTGTTCCGGCGCTTCTCGACAAGCGCCAGGGAGCTGGAGAAGCTGGCGATCACGGTGTTGCCCAGCATGTCCGTGGTCTGCGATACGGTGTTCGCATAATGAACGTCAATTGTCGCCACTTCCTGGTTGGTTCCCGCAGAGCGCGAGGGAATCTCGACCTCCACAAGCAGGAACTTCTCCTGGTTGGAGTAGATCTGATTGAGATTGGCGACGATCTGCCGTCCGTTGATCTCTGCGTGACGACCCAGGACTCGGATGGGTCTGATCCCCGGAGCGCACCTGATTTTCACTACTACTTCCCGGGCCACAACCGAGAGAACATCACCGAACTCGTAGGAGAAGATCCTGGCGAGATCCGTCGCATTTTCGGCGAAGGCGTGGTTGCCGTCGCTCTGCCTCGCCAGGGTGTACATGAGGTCTTCGTTGTAGTCGTGTCCCAGGCCGATGGTGGTCACGGAGATGCCCTCCTTGGCGAGAGACCAGCCCAGGCTGCCGAGATCTCCAGGGCTGCTCGGTCCCACGTTGGCGAGCCCGTCGGATACCAGGATCACGCGGTTGACGCGATTGCGCTCGATGAATTTGCGGACCTCGTAGGCTCCCTTGCTGACTCCCGCGAACAGCGCAGTGTTCCCCGAGGAGTGGAGGCTGTTTATCCGGCGGTAGATCTCTGAGCGATTTCGAACCTTGGTGGCGGGGATGATGACATTGACAGTGTGGTTGTACGCGATGATGGATACGATGTCGTCTGGACCCAGCCGGTCCACTGCCATGATGGCTGCTTCCTTGGCCTTTCTCATCTTCTGCCCGCTCATCGAGCCCGAGCGGTCCAGCACGATGGCCACGTTAACCGGTGTTCGGGTATCCCCCTCCTGGATCTCGAACCCGGTGAGGCCGATCTTGAGATAGGCGGTCTGCACGGTTCGCTCGAGCATGACGGGAGTGCTCAGCTCCACGTCAAGGCGAACCCGGTCCGCGCTCGCGGCGCCGCTGCCGAGCATGAGAAAGAGGATTGCGACCCCGGCCAGGAGGACACGGCTTCTTGTTCTTGGTGATGTCATTTTTCTCTCCCTTTCTTAATACCGCCAACCCCGACGGTTTTGCTACCCTTTGTTGATGATACGAAGGAGCGCGGAAATAGTTGTTCGAGCGTCGGCAAAAGAATTGTAAAAAGAATGCAAAGCCCCAAAATCTGGAGGATTCCGGTCAAGGACCCTTGACGTTATCGGGAGGTTTTGTTAAATAACCATGCGATATTTAATGGGCTTTTGCCATTTGGCGTTTCTAAGCGGTTTGCGGTAACACGGTTTCTGGAGGCGACTGGAAAAGATGAGCCCACACCTGCTCGCAATATCTTCCGGAGGAGCTCTCGTCGATCTTGACGGTACGTTTTTCATACAGTTTGCCCTGTTTATTTTCATGTTTATCTTCCTTTACTTCGCGCTGTTTCGTCCGGCGATCAGGCTAATCGAGGCCAGACGTGAGGCCACGGAGGGCACCAGGGAGAGGGCGATCGCGATGAAGAAAGAGGCGGAGCAGTTCAGCGATGAGGTCGATCGGCAGATCCTCGACATCAAGAGCGCCGCAATTCTCGAGCGGGATCGTATGATCGAACAGGCCAGGCGTCAGGATCGCGACCTGATGGCTGCGGCGAGGGAGAAGTCCCGGAAGGTCGCGGAGAACGCCAGAATACAGATGAAGAAGGACGGCGATATTGTGAGGAAAGAACTCGAGGTCGAGGTGGAGGCTCTTGCCAGGGGTGTGGCAACCCGGATCCTGGGGAAGTCTTTCTAGGAGGATTGGAATGGATCACGAGACCCATGAAGCCCACGGGATGAACTGGTTCGACTGGGGCAACAAAGAAGATCCGGCGCTCGGATTCATGTTCATCAACTTCGCGATTCTGGCGGTGATTGTTTACATGATCATGCGCAAACCCATTTCAAAGATGGTAACGACGCGCAAGGGAAGTCTGGAGACCGCCCTCAAGGAAGCCAACGAGCTTCGGGAGGAGGCGCAGAAAGCTCTGCGCCTGGCGAAAGAGAGAACGGACAGCCTCGATCTGGAGATGGCAAGGATCCGCGAAGAGATACTCAACGCAGGGAAGGCCGAATCGCAACGTATCAGCGAGGACGCAGAACGCCGATTCAAGAGGATGGATGATGAATCTGCGGCCCTGCTCGAACAGGAGGTGGCTCGCATGTCGGCCGAGATCCGGCGGGAGGTGGTCGATGAAATAGTGTCCACCGCACAGCGTGTCATCACGGAGAAGATCCAGGCATCAGATCATGATCGTCTGGCCGAGGATTACATGAAGTCAATGAACGAGATAACCACGTCCGCGAAGGAGCAGTGAGGCTTAAGGGATGGTGAACGGAAGCATAACGCGTAGATGGGCAAAGGCGCTTTTTGCGATCGGCGAGGAGCACGGCAATCTCCTGGGCCTTCTCAAGGAAGTGCAGCGGGCCGCCGACGCGTGGACGACGAGTGAGGAGCTTCGCGATACCATGACCAATCCCCTTATCGACTCGAGGGCGAGGTTCGCGGTCTGGAGTTCTCTCATCAAGCGCATCGGCGCGACAAAGATGGGAAAGAACTTCCTGATGCTCCTGTTCGAGAAGGCCAGGCTGACCGAGTTGGCCGGCATATCCCGCGAGCTTCAGGACCTCTGTGACAACAAGGACAACCGGTTGCGAGTCGAGGTGATCGGCGCGGTTCCGGTGAGTGAAGGCGTGGTGACCAGGTTGAGATCGGCGCTCATGCGGAGTACCGGCAAGGCGATCATGGTAACCACTCGCGAGGATCCTTCCATCATCGGTGGAGTGATAACGCGGGTGGGGGATTTGATGTACGACGGGTCCGTCAGGACCGGGCTTTCGAGAATGAAGGAGGGGATGCTGGGCCGGAGCAGTTAACTCCGGAGCGGCGGACCCCCAGGACCAGGCCTCGCGAGAGCGGGGCCGATAAACGGGTGAACTGAACATGCAGCTTCGAGCAGAAGAGATCTCAAGGATCATCAAAGAACAGATCGAGCAATACGATCAGGCGGTGGAGGTGATGGAGACCGGCACCATCCTCACCGTCGGTGATGGTATCGCCAGGGTCTACGGCCTGGATGGGGCCATGGCGGGCGAACTGATCGAGTTCCCGCACAACGTCATGGGGATGGTGCTCAACCTGGAGGAAGACAACGTCGGCGTGATCCTCTTCGGCGAGGACTCCCAGCTTCGGGAGGGCGACCTGGTCAAGCGAACCGGTCGCATCGCCGACACGCCTGTCGGGAAAGAGCTTCTCGGGCGGGTGGTCAACTCCCTGGGACAACCCATCGACGGCAAGGGGCCGATCAACTCAAAGGAGCGTTCGCGCATCGAGGTCAAGGCGCCGGGCATCGTACAGCGGCAGCCGGTGAGCGAGCCTCTTCAGACCGGCCTCAAGTCGGTGGATGCCATGATTCCCATCGGGCGCGGCCAGCGTGAGCTCATCCTCGGAGACCGGGGTGTGGGCAAGACCGCCATCGCCGTGGACGCGATCATCAACCAGCGCGAGACCGATGTGTTTTGCATCTACGTGGCCATCGGACAGAAGCAATCCACGGTTGCGCAGGTTGTGGCCCGGCTGGAGGCCGCGGGGGCTATGGAGTATTCTACGGTGATCTCCGCTCCAGCGTCCGATATGGCCCCGTTGCAGTTCCTTGCGCCGTACACGGGCGCCGCCATGGGTGAGTACTTCCGCAACAACGGGATGCACGCCCTGGTGGTGTACGACGATCTCTCCAAGCAGGCGGTCGCCTATCGCCAGGTGTCGTTGCTGCTGCGTCGGCCTCCGGGGCGCGAGGCTTTCCCCGGTGACGTGTTCAACATTCACAGCCGCCTTCTGGAGCGCGCGGCCAAGATGCACGACGAC
>JAUVAN010000180.1 GCA_030591725.1 Deltaproteobacteria bacterium | reverse complement strand
GCCTGCTCCACCATATTGGTGAGATCGGTCAACTTGTTGCGTCTTCGATTCTCGATGAGGTTGGGAATGGCAATGGCCGTGAAGATCCCGATGATGACCACCACTATCATGAGTTCGATCAGTGAAAATCCTCGGTACCTGCGGTCTTTCATACGCCTTCTTGCTCCTGAGAAAATCTCGTGCGCCTGATAGAATTGCAATATTCGTACCCATGTCGAGTCCGATACGGCGAGATGTTGATAAATTCTGGGCGGTTGGGAACACGAACAGCCGTTTTTCGTTCATTTTCGCGCTTCGGGGGCACCCTGCTCCATGTATAAGGATATGGAAAACAACCAAAGTACCTTCCGGGGGGATAGTTTGAATAATCCGGAACGGCTTGCATGGTTTTCGCTGTTATGAAAAAAATGCACAGCAGATTCAACGGAAACGAGCTTGCGATGAAAACGGTTTGCATTTGTTTCGCGCTGTTCACAATTGGGCTTTTTCTCGGGTGTTCTTCTTCCGATCCGGACAGGGCAGTCGCCGCATCCGGCGATATGGAAGCGAAAAACGTGCCCGTCCCCATGACATTCGAAGGTCCGGGGAAGAAACTGCCCGCAAAGATCGAGGGCTGGGAGATCTCCTCCGCCCCCAGGTATTTCGGGCCGGGCAACCTCTACGACCTGATCAACGGGGGCGCGGAGATTTACGTCCAGTTCGGCCTGGTGAAGATGGTGACCTCCGAGTACCGGTCGGATTCCCTTAAAAACACGGCCGTCACGGTGGAGATCTACGATATGGGATCCCCGTTGGGCGCATTCGGCAGGACCGCGCGTTTCCTCGAAGGCCTCATGGATCCGTCCGGCGTGGGCGAGGGTCTTCCCTCTGCGCTCTCCGGTAAGAGCATTCTCGGGGACGGGGACCTGGTTACCTGGAAGGACAGGTACATGATCCACCTGACCCTGATGGACGAGAGCCCCACCGCCTCCCAGGAATCAATCTCCCTGACCGGAAGAAAAATTCTTCCGCTATTCGCCGCCGCCGTGTGCGCCAGGATCGAGAACGATCCTCCCCCGCCCCCGATCTTCGCTCTCTTTCCCGCAGAGAAGAGACTCGCACGCACCGAGGCATGGCATCCGGAACGGCTGATCGGGGTTGGCGGCTTCGGACCCGGTTATACTGTCCGGTACGTTGACGGGAACCTGGCCTGGATAGCGTTCGTAACCGAGAAATTCCCGGACGAGGCCGCCTCGAAGTCGGCGTGGGAATCAGTCAAGGGAGCCGACGTGGATGGCCGCGCCCTGGTATTGAAAGTCGCCGGCAGACACGTGGTAGGAATTATCCAGGACGGCAACGAACCCCTCGGCGACAAGCTCATCGAAGACCTCGCCGCAACCCTCCTCGCAAGTTTTACATTGGGGTCGCAACCCTCCACTTGACATATAGATTCGGCTTGAATAGAAACCTCAAATGGCCAGAAAACCAAGAATAGACTTCCCCGGTGCATGGCACCACGTCATGCATAGAGGTGCTCGCAAGGCCCCTGTTTTCAAGAAAGATGCCCACTGCTTCCTCTTCCTGGAAATAGTTGAGAGGGTCGTTCACGCGTTCGAGTTGGAAGTTCATGCGTACTCCCTCATGCCCAATCATTACCACCTGCTTGTCCGCTCCCGGCACGGAAATCTTTCTCTGGCGATGAAGCGACTCAATGCAACCTACACCCAACGCGTCAACTGGTTGGAAAAGTGGGACGGTCCTGTGTTCAAGGGACGATTTCGAAGCCAGTTGATCAATGATGAGACAAACCTCCCTTACCTGATGGCATACATCCACCTGAATCCTCTGAAGGCCGGGTTGATCACAAGGCTTCAATCCCACGCCTGGTCCAGTCATCGGACCTACCTGGGTAGGGACACGACGCCCGACTGGCTGAGTACGGGTTATTTCGAGAGTGTTTTCGAAGATTCAGATACGCTTCATGGATATGTGCTGGATATGCATCGGGGAAAGCTCACATGGCCTGAGCAGATGGCCATGGACAATGGATGGTTAAGGGAGACTGGGGAACGAGCGGTGAAAGAGCAGAGCCTCCTCGCCGAGAGCAGGTTCTTGACGGTGAAGGCAGCGACGGAACGGATATGCAGGATCACCGGCGCGGATATTGAGAGGTTGCTCAAAACGGAGCGCGGCCCAAGGGCGAATCCAGAACGTCGTTTTGCGGTATGGGCTCTAGATGATCGAACACAGATGTCACACGGGGAGATCGGGAAGTTATTGGGGATGTCGACTAGCCAGGTGAGTCATGTGCTTCGGCGAATGAGTGCGGGCGAAGAGCAGTTGGGTGCATGGATTGATGAGTGGTAGGATGGAAGCTATATGTCAAGTGGAGGGTTTTGACCCCATTTTTTGCGACCCCATGCTCGTGGCGAACATCACTACCGCTACCAGGAGGCCGAGTGCGGCGATCGGCCAGAATTCGCCGCCGGGGCCGTGGGTTTTCACCGCGTCGACAGCGAAGCCCAGAAGCGGGGCGATCACCGCGGTCGCGAGGCTCTTCCCCTGGCTTTCGATAGAGAGCACGGTCGCGCCGTGACTCTCGGAGCTGTGGGCGTCGAAGCGGGCGATCAGAACCGGGCGCCAGATGTTCTGCATTATGTGCAGGACGACGAATCCGAGGATAACAGCCCACTCTATCGACCAGTACATCACCGGGAGAAGTGCGGCGAAAACGAGCGCATTGATCGCCCACAGATAACGAGCCGTGCGGTCCTCGTGTCCGTACAGGGAGACGAGGCGATGGGCGTTGCGGCTTGCCGCAGCGGAGAGCACGTAGAGAACAAAAAACACGGGGCCTATGAGCACCGCGGTCTGCTGCGTCTCGGTCCAGTCATTGTCCGCGAAGTATGCCCCGATGAAGAGGACTGCCGATGCCTTTATGACCGGCTGGACGTAGTCCTTTGCGGCCTTGAAGACCCCCTCGAATCCCATCGACTCGGCTACTAACCTGCGAATGGAGGACTTCCGGATCGCAACCGTGAATGCTTCCCTGAGGTGACTCAGGGTTGATCGAAGTGAGGCCTTCGAGCCCTTCGGGCCGTCGAGTTCCGCCGGGTAGAAGAGGAAGTTAACAATCCCGAGCATGTAAGGGATGATGCAGAAATAGAAGATGTAACCGTAGCTTTTGCTTGCGAAAACGAATACCCCCGCGAGGACCACGGACACGGCCGATCCGATCTTGCTCCAGGAGCGGGTGACTCCGTAGACCTTCGTGCGCTCCTTCTCCCGCCCCTGCAGGCGCAACCATGTGAAGATCATGGCCTTGTGTGTCCCCGTGCGAAAGGCGTCACCTATCGCGAAGAAGAACATCGCCACGAAGAGAAGCCACACGCTCTTCGAGAGACCGAAGATGGCGAAACTGACAATGTAGGCGCTGAAGGAGAGAATCATTGACTTGCGTCGTCCGTAGACGTCGGCCACCGCTCCCGATGGGATCTCGAACAGGTTGACCATAATCTCGCGGAAGCCGTACAGAAGACCGATCACGGAATATGAGAGTCCCTTGTCCAGGAACGCGAGCAGAAGAAACGGCTCATAGTACTGCTGGTTCTTGAGGAAACCGTAGAGACAAAATCGCCGGAGCATGGGTGTGGAAAACGGGAACGGTTCTCAGGCGATGGGTATGCAGACGCCGCCGCCGCTGGTGAGAGAACCACACCACTCGCCGGTGGGACACGTCATCTGGAAATCGCAGCCTTCCTGGAAGCAACCGGACTTTGAATTTCCCAAAGAGTCTGTGTACGTGCAGCAAGTTCCCGTGACACACGGATCGACCAAGCAGTCTACCGGCCCGTGGTCGGGCATGCCGTTGCAGACTCCCCCTATAGTTCCGGCGGGAACGCAGGTGCCGTCGAAGCCCTCGATGGTGGTGCAGACTTCGGGGACGCAGTTGTCGAGACAGTGTGGATCGGTGTCGTTGGGCCAGGTCACGCAGGTGAGATCGACAGTGTCACAGGAGGGCGCATCCTCGCAGCATTCCTGGAGGTGTTCTCCGCAGTTGGGGTCGTCACCGGTATCTGTATCTGTACCCGCATCGTCATCAGTATCTGTGTCCGTATCGGTATCAGTATCAGTATCAGTGTCGGTATCTGTATCTGTGTCAGTATCAGTGTCGGTGTCAGTGTCTCCTCCCGTATGCGTGGTGCCGGAAGTGCACGCCACCATCCACAGGAAGAAAGCCGACACAGCTACGACTACAAGCCAGAGTATTGTTCTAGATCTCATATTTCTCTCCCTTCATTCAATCTTCTATATGTCTATTTTCTAACATTACAGTCCGTCGCGCAACCATTAGTGGATAACACCGAGCCAATCGCGAAGGAGGAACAACAGTCGCCCTATGAGCAGAGCGATCCTGGACAGCAGGATATAGCTGAAGGATGCGCCGAAACCGATCATGAGCACCCATGTGCCCACCTTCGCTGTCGCGCCCACGACACCCTTGTGCGCCTTGGAGAAGAAAAAATACGTCAGCGCGGCGAGGGTCCCGCCCACCAGCACGACGTTGCCGAAGATCTCCTCGACAGGGCCGTTGAAAGAGACGCCCATGGTTCCCACCACCTGGGCGATCACACCGGCCTCCATCTCCGTGGGAATAGCCAGGCCGAGATCTATTGAGAGCCAGAAAGCCAGCGCCAGTCTGGAGAGGTCCTTGACACTCTCGACGTACTTGCAGGCCCACAAAAAACAAATGCCGACCACCGCCCAGAGGTGTGCCTCACTTCCGGCGCCGTGTTCCCACAAGGGCGTCACCAGCTCCGGCACGAACACGTTGTGCCAGTACGTACAGAACATGTAGCCGGTCGACAGGCCGACCAGGAGGTGCTCCACGGCGCAGAAGAAGGGGTTGTCACGAAGAAGAAATGAGAAGACCCCCAGGGTGAGGATCGCGGCTACCCAGATGTATGGATCCGTGCTCATCGTGCGCCCACACCCTTGTCGAGTCGTTTTCTGGCAAAGTACCCCGCGTTGCCCACCGCGATTAACGCGAGAAGCGAGAGGAGCGCCAGGGATTGCGGGGCCAACCCCCTCGTCGCGTCGCCGGTCTTCTCGATGACCCCCTTCTCGACGAGCAGCGTCTCGTACTCGGCGCCCGCCCTGCCCCCGGCCAGCAGGCCTTTCAACTGTCCAGTCTGCAAGTAGGGGTAAAGGTCGGTGGCGTTGACCGCGGTGCACCCCACGAGCAGATCGAATCCGAAGGCGGCCACACCGTATTGAATCCAGAATTTCGGAAATGCGTTGGAGGCGATATTTACCACGGCTGACACATCCTTGATGCTCTCGACATTAGCCATGATCGGGATCCGGCGGATCGGAGTTCCACGGTCGTCAGAGTGAAAATAGGTCTCGATGGACGTGCCCATGCCGTACATCGTGTACGCAAAGGAAGATGCGTATCCCAAAAAGACGTAATCCTCGCCGTAGTTGAGATTGTATTGTTTTTCCATTCTGGCCAGGTAGCGACGGGTCGGGGCGGTGGCGTCAGGCGATAGCGTGAAGAAGATCGCCTTCGTTTTGGAGGTGAATATCCGATGCATCACCGCCAGGAGCACCGGCTCCAGCTCCGCCATGGTCTGCGGTCCGAAGTCCACATCCACCATGATCGGCTTGCCCGAATCAATGGCTTTCTGGAGGGCGTCGTCGAAACGGAGAGTCTCGTCGCTCGGCGAGGCCCGAAACTCGACCGGCGTTAGAAGCGGGAGCGCGACGGCCAGCAGGATGACAAGAAATATCCATCTCCTGTCCAGGTTGGAGAGCCTCGTGAGGGCCATGGCGATCCTGCTCATTCTACCTGTCCCTCCCAAGAATGGTCTTGTCGATGCCGAGAATTGTCTTCATGGCCACCGAGATGGCGCCGAGTGCCACCCCGATCATGATCGCGCGCTTGGCCGCTGTGTTTGGATACTTGAGCAGAAAATCGGACGCTCTTGCGATCGGCGGGCACAGATCCTCGACGACCGGGATCAGCCCCAGGATAACCACTACCGCAGACAGCAGAAGCACCGTGGCGCCGACCGTGCGCGCCCGAAACGCCCGAAAAGCTGCCGAGGCTACAAAGAATGCGAGCAGCGAAAACATGGTCGCCTCTATGGGGGTGATCACATGCTTGAAAAGGTCGGAGAAGATGGTGCCGTGGCGGGTTCCCCATACCATCCCCACGAAGATCATCAGCGCCATGGAGGTCAGGGTGATTACCGAGTAACCCCACCTGCGCTGCTTGCGGATCACCTTGCGCACGTGCATGGCCGCAAGTCCGAAGAGGGCGAGAAAAATGATGAACGCGTTGAGCGGCTGCTTCCACTGGATCATCATCTGCGCCGGTTTCTGCACCATGGGGTGCGGAATGTAATATTGGGCCGCCATGAAGATTCCGAGGATCAACAGCAGCACGAACGGGACGCGGTATCCGAGCCTCTCCTTCATCACCGCCCTCCCCTCAGCGCTTCGACGATGCCGGACGCGGCGGCGGCCGGATCACCCACACCCAGCCCGTGCAGTAGTTCTTCCAGCATTCCGAAGTCAGCCAGCATTCCGACGGCTATCCCTGTAGGGATCAGAACCATGAGCGCCACCTTGAACCAGTCGTGGGCTTTTACGGTGGAGCGGCTGATGGGGTCGTCACCAACTATGGCGGCGGCGGCGAACAGCTCCTCACCGATCATGGTCTTGTCGCAGGTGGTGATGAAGAACGGCAGCTGGGCGGTGGAGTCGGTTCCTCCGATCTGCAGCGCACCCGTGGCGGCTCCCGTCTCCGCGAGGATGAGGAACTCGGAATAGAAATGCCCGAACAGAAAGTTGGTGGCGGGCTTCTCCCTCACTATCATCCCGGCCACCGCCGCGGCGTATGTAAAGGAACGCGACGTCAGGTAGGAGATGTCGTCCGGATCGTATTCCTCCTGACGGCCCGCCTTGATGAAGCTCTGGCGCACCACCTCCTGGGCCACCGGCCAGGTCAACGGATCGTAGTTGGGAACCATGATCCTGGTGTGAAGTCGCGCGGATTTCTCGGCCACGCGACTCAGGAGACCTATAGATGCCACCGTGGCCGGCTGGGTCACGGAGTGCAAACCGGGCGCGTAGAACACCGGCCTGCCCATCTCGGCGGCCCTTCCTACTGCGTCGTCCATGGCTTCGAGGGCGTCGATGGGGCGAATGTAAAGGGGCTTCCCTCTTCGCCCCCTCATCACAAGCACGAAAAACATCGCCGCAAAAACAATCACCGCGACCATATTGGCCGCCAGGGTTGTGTCCAGCCAGGACGCGGAGGCCCTCACCTGTGCGCTCGGTTCGGAATCGGCTGTTTCCCCGTCCGCGCCCACTGCGCGTACCGTATATCTATAGTCCACGTCGTTCTCGATCGCGTGCTCGTCTCCCTCGTCGAGAAATGAATCCTGCGCGCCGTTCCTCACACCGACAACGATTCCATCCGTTGCGCCCGCTCCCTTCATCCTGATGATCTCGTAGCGAGCGACTCCACCGGACTCGCTTATTTCCCATCTGACCTGGATGACGCCGCCTCCGTCATCGGGTTCATCCTGAGCTGTTACGTTGTGGGCCGGGGCGAGGCCATGGGCCGACAAACCCGGCGAGATCGCCAGGAGCACGAAGAAGACCATCGTCTGGCAATTAGAGCGCACGTAGATCTTGTACAAAGTAGTGGCGGCCCAACGCAAAAAAGCTGCTGTTCGATCGATTTTGCCAAACCGGGTCGCTGTGGGCTATTGTCTCTTTCCATGAGATCGTTTGTTTCCATGTTCGCCCCGGGGATTATCATCACCTCCGCGATCATTCTCGCCTCCTTCGGCGTCCACGCGGGCAAGATCAAGAATGTAAAGGACCAGGTTCGCGGAAGCAGCGGTGGATCGGGAAAATCATCGAATTCGGGCAGTGGCGGGTCGTCCTCTTCTTCCGACCCAGGCCAGCCCCCCTACGACGCCAACCAGGGCTGTCCACCGGACAATATCTTCTGCGAGGAACCCGCTGGTGACGACGCCTTCGACTGGTTGTACATGGCCCTGTTCTGGCACGTCCCCCACATATTGATCGAGGAAAACGAGGGATATGAATGTGACGGCTACTTCCTGCGCGCCCCATACTGGGACGGTGGCGATGGATACATGTCCATGTCATCGCAGGAGGCGGGACCGCAAATCGAAGTGGAGACCACCCAGGACGGGGACTACCTGATCGGCCCTTCCACGGTCACACGAACCGTCCCCGCGCGCTCCAGATCT
>JAUVAN010000241.1 GCA_030591725.1 Deltaproteobacteria bacterium | reverse complement strand
TCGGGCGAGGACATAAAGAGTGTCGCCAACCAGCTCCTCCCCAAACTCTTTAACAACAACGTACCGGGCACAGACGAGAGCTACTTTTCCGCCCTCCTGGATATCCGCCAGAACGCTACCGCAGACTTCAATGACATCCTGTCGGCCGATCAGCTCAATGCTTTCGGCAAGCTGGAAGTTGATATATTCGGCATCGGAACGGGCTACTCGCCGTTCAAGAAAGAAGGAGAAAAACTGGCGACGGAGAACCAGTGACCCCCAGGCCCACCACACCTCGAATCGGCTTCGGCATCGCGCTGCTGAGCACATGTCTCATCACCATCGAGTTGGCGCTGACCCGCCTGTTCTCCGTGACCATCTGGTACCACTTCGCCTTCCTCGCCATATCGGTGGCTCTCTTCGGCATCGGCGCCGCCGCCCTGACCGTGCACTTGATCCAGCACCGGCTGACCCCCGATCGCACTAACTCGATCCTGGCGAGGGCATCCATCGCCCTCGCGCTGGTCACGATCATCTCCAACTGGGTGCTGCTCAACTTCACGCCCCACATGGCCACGGGCGCACAGTTCGATTTCTTTTCGCGGGTCACTCTCAACCTGCTCATAACCTTCATCGCCGCTGCGGCCCCGTTCTTCGCAGGAGGGTTTGCCATCAGCCTGGCCATGACCCGGCACTCCCGCGCGATACATTCGCTCTACTCATGGGATCTTTTCGGAGCGGGGCTGGGTTGTCTCCTGGTGATCCCTGCCCTCAACCTCGCGGGCGCGCCCGTCACACTGGTCCTCGTGTCCTCCCTCGCGGCCCTGGCGGCGGCGGTCTTCTCCAGTGGAAACGGAGGGAGTCGCATCTGGACATGGGCATCGACGTCTCTCGCGGCGGCGATCGTTGCCTTCGCCGTCATGTCTCCGGGTCTCGGGTTCTTCGACGTGCGCACAGCAAAGGGCCTTGACATGGATCGCCTGGAGATCGAGTTCAACCGCTGGAACTCCTTCTCCCTGGTGAGCGTCCTCCCCGGCAGTGGTTTCAAGGGCTGGGGGATGAGCCCGAAGTTCAAAGGTGATCTCCCGGAACGTAAAACTCTCATCATCGACATGAACGCGATGACCCCACTCGTGAAGTTCGACGGCGATCTCAACCAGGCTTCCCACATGCTGCACGATCTCTCCTCGTTCGTGCACCACGTCCATCCCTGGAAGGCGCGCGGGCATGTCTGCGTGATCGGCGCCGGGGGTGGTCGCGATGTGCTGGCGGCCCTGGTCGCCGGCGCTGCGCACGTAACCGGCGTGGAAATAAACCCGCTCATCGTGGACGACGTCATGCTCGGTCAGTACAGGGACTACACAGGGAAGCTCTACGAACGCCCGGACGTGACCATCATTGCGGACGACGGCCGGGGAGTCGTCCGGCGATCAACCGAAAAATTCGACATCATTCACCTGAGCATGGTGGACACATCGGCGGCGACTGCGGCGGGCGCCTACTCCCTCACAGAAAACAGCCTGCACACCGTGGAGGCCTTCGCGGATTACCTGGAACACCTGGAGCCGAACGGCCTCCTGTCGGTATCATCGGTCACCATGCCCGGGCTCGCGGGCGGCGCGGAGTTGAGCGCCCTGGCCTGGAAATCCCTGAAGAACGCAGGAGCGGATCCGTCCACCAATGTCGCTGTCATCTCCACGCCCTGGATAGGCCGCCCCGGCTGCATCCTTCACAATGTCATCGTCAAGCCCAGGCCGCTCACCGGGCGGGAGATCTCCTCCATTCGTGAGAACACCCGTCGTCTGGGTTTTCAGGTCGCCTATCTGCCGGGGCAAAGAACACGCCCGGGAACATGGATCGGACCCATCCTTTCAGCCAAAAGCAAGTCGGATCTCGCCGCGCTCATCAACGGCTGGAACCTGGACGTGACGCCGGCGACGGACGATCGGCCCTTCTTCTTCTACCAGAACAGGCTGTCCGATCTCGGCGCGATGCTCGCGTCCGGGATGCCGGCATACCTCTTCGGGAACGGCCTTTTCATCCTGGCCAAGGTGGCCCTTATCGCCCTCGCGATGGTCGGACTCTTTTTGCTGATACCGGTCATCGCGGCCAGAAAATCCTTCGAGCGCGGCCGTGGGCGAGCCATGTGGGATCTGGGCTACGTGGCCTGCCTGGGGGTCGGATTCATGTGCGTGGAGATCGCGCTCATCCAGAAGTTCACACTCTACCTGGGGCGACCCACCTATACACTGGTGGTCGTCCTCTTTGTGCTGCTCATGGGGAGCGGCCTCGGCAGCCGGCTCTTCGGCCGATTGTCGCAAAGCGGCTCGATCCGCAACAAGCTCGTCATCGCCATCGGCACACTCCTGGCCACGCTGTTCGCGCTGTGGATTTTTGGGCTCGGTGATCTCCTGCTCCTTTCCACATCCGGATGGCCGGCCAGCGGCCGCATAGCACTCACCGTCGCCGTCCTCGCCCCTATCGGGCTGCTCCTCGGTATGCCCTACCCCGCAGGTCTCTGTGCCGTCGCACAACGCGCCGAAACGAGGATTCCCTGGCTGTGGGGGATCAACAGCGCGACGTCCGTCCTGGGATCGGTGATGGCTGTGCTGATCTCCATGCACGCGGGCATCTCGTCCACGCTTCTCGCGGGCACCTTGCTATACTGTGTCGCGCTCCTCGTTTCCATCAAGGTGACCGGGGAGGAAAACTCCCGATGATTTTTCAAAAGAAGCTATCAAGGGTGTTGGTGCTTCTCGTCTTGCTAGGGCTGGTCGCCGCGGGGATAGCGTACAAGCTGACGGGCGATCCCTATTCGACACAGCCCGATGTGATTTTCATAGTCATGGATATGGTCCGCTCGGATCGCCTGTCCATGTGCGGCCACAACCGCCCCACGTCACCGGTGCTCGATGCTCTCGCCGAAAAACAGGGCGTCCAGGCAACGTGCAACGCCTACTCGCCCGGCACGTGGACCCTCCCGAGCCACGCCAGCTACTTCACCGGCGAGGAGGTGCCTGTCCACGGCGCAGACTGCATTCTCAAACCCGACGGAGTGGACTCGGTCTCCCTGTGGGGCGATCCGGTTCGCCCCCTGACCGGGAACATTCCAACTCTTGCACAGAAGATGCGCGACCGGGGATACAGGACCGTGATGGTATCCGGCAACCCGGAGGTTTCGCGATGGGCGGCCACCGGCCTGGATCGCGGTTTCCAGCTACTTCGCGAATCCAGACAGTTCGGAGATCTCTACGGAGACGACCTCGTGGCCGCGCTGAAGAGCGCGCTTGTTGAAGTAACCGACGATGCCCCCCTCTTTCTGTTCATCAACATCGCCGACGTTCACCATCCCTGGCTACCCGTCCCGAATGATCTCGAATGGGTGCCACCGCGACCATTCCTGGACAACCGACCCAGGATTCCCGACAACCCCTATCCGCGTTTTTTCAGGGACGAGATGACCGATGAGGAGAAGGCGCGCTTCCTGGCCCACGCAAACGATTCTTATGACTACGCCGTATGGAGAGCGGACAAGACCCTTGGCAGGGTGCTCGATATACTCGAGAAGCGCGGCACGACAAGGAGGCCGCATCGCCTGATCGTCACCAGCGATCACGGCGAGTTTCTCGGCGAGCACGATCTCCTCTCCCACGGGATCTTCGTGTACGAGCCCGACACCCGTGTGCCGCTGGTATTCGTATCTTCCTCTCCCTCCTCTTCCTTCAAAACCTCCAGGCCCATGGCCGCGCTCGCGTCTTACGATCTGGCCCTCGATGGAGCGCTCAGAGACATCCCCCGCCCCGTGCGCGCCGCAGGATATCCGGACGGCCTCCTGAGCAAGTTGTTCGGTGACAGGCTCACGGCCACGACCGCCGCCCACTGGAACGGCGACGAGAAGTTGTTCTACATCAACGGAAAGTATTCCATCTTCGACCTGAAAGCAGACCCGGACGAACTCGATCCCCGCCCCATGCCGGACAATCACCCCCTCAGGAAACGCTTCGAGGGTTTCGTCGAACAGATCCTTCAGACATCCCGTCGAAAGACCGAACCGTCAAAAGAGATGATCGAAGCACTACGCGCGCTGGGCTACGTAGAGTAACCGGACGCCCCATACTCCCTTGGTTCAGATCCACGGTTGAAGATTCCCAATACACGGTGGCTTGGTAAGGACTTGGTAATGTTTTTTCAGGGACAGTTGGCCGGAACCGGCGTGCATGTGTCGTCGAGGTTGTTAGCGACATGTACCGAAGTGGGTTCCCCCGCGAAGAGCTGGTCCAGAACGTCGCATGCCTCGCAATCGGGCAGGGTGTTGTTGGCGGCGACTTGAAAGGCCCCGTCCATAAAAGAGAGGGAACTCAGTCCGTCCAGGTTGGTGAGGGCGGGGTTGTTGAAGATCATCAACCACCCATCTATCGAGCTGAGAGCGCTCAGCCCGTCCAGATTGGTGAGGGAGGTGTTGTCGGAGATGTACAAGTCGGTGTCGGAGCCGAATCCGCCGCCAACCGAGGTGATCCCGCTCAGCCCGTTCAGGTCGGTGAGGTCGTCGTTGTCACGGATTAGCAAGGTCCCACTCACCGAGGTGAGGCAAATCAACTCGCTCAAGTCGGTGCACCAAGGGCACTCGATTTTCAGGTCTCCCGAGATAGATGTGTATCCCGCGAGGGCTGCGACACCCGATTGTCCCCAGATCACAAAATCGCCGCTGTACTCCCCTAGAGGGCAATCACCTCCGTCGGGGCCGCCGTCCCCATCTGTGTCCGTGTCGGCATCGGTGTCCGTGTCGGTGTCGGTATCGGTGTCGGTATCCGTGTCGGTGTCAGTGTCGGTGTCAGTGTCAGAGTCGGTCGTCCCGCCGTCACTGCTCGACGAACTTTTCGAGCACCCGCCGAAAACCAGCACGGTCGCCAGGGCCATCAAAAGCAAATATCGCATTTCCCCCGCCTTCCGTTTTGCACGTAGGAGCATTACATAATACTACGTAGAATAATCACTCACAATAGACGACGCCCTCGGTTCCCACCGCGAACACTTCGCCGGTCTGCGCCACCCAGACATCGTTGAGAGGAAAGTCAAACGGGCCGGTCACTTTGGACCATGAAGAACCGTCGTAGTGGAGAACAACGCCCTCGGTTCCATTCCCACCCACGGCGAAGATGTCCGACGACGACCTCCCTCCGATGCCGGTCAAGACGACATCTGAGCCATCAGAGCCAAGTGAAACCTCGCTCCACCCACCGGCATCCTTGTGGAACATGGACGCATCGGACCCCATGAGCACGCCGCCCACCGCGTAGATATCCGTGGAGGAGCTGCCCCAGATCGCTTCCAGGGAGGAGAACATCACAAGCGTCAACGCCTCGGACGACCAGCTCGATCCATTGTAGTGAATGATCGCCCCGCTCCCCGCCACATAGACGTTGCTGCCCGAGGTGCCCCACACATCTGCCAGGAGGGACGTCGTTCCCGGGATCCCCGTCATCTCCGTCCACCCCGAACCGTCGTAGTGCGCAACCATCGGCGACAGAAGTCCCCCCACTGCGAAAACATCGTCGCTCGACGCGCCCCACACCCCGTTGAGGAAATCGGCGATGCTTATGACGGTCTGCTCCCAGCTCAACCCGTTGTAGCGAAGAACAAGGTCAAACTCGCCGACGACGAACACGTCCGTGGCGCCGGTCCCCCAGACTCCGCGAAGGCCCACCGCCTCGATCCCCGGATCCAGCGCACTCCATGAACCGTCGTGGTAATGGAACACCGTGGTTTCCACCAGAGTGTCGCCGCCCACCACGAACACATCGTTCGCGGACGCCCCCCACACGGACGAGAGAGAAGCCGAAGTATGCACATTCCACACGCAGGGAAAATCCGTGTCGGTGTCCGTATCGGTATCTGCGTCCGTATCTGCGTCCGTGTCGGAGTCAGTGTCTGTGTCTGTATCCCCATCCGTGTCCGTATCGCTCATCTTTCCCAGGGGCACCATCCTGTCGCAGCCCAGTACGCAAAAAAAGGCAACCAGAACGGCGCAGGTAGCGACTGGAATTAATCGTTTCATGAAAATATTGTATCGGCTCGAACAGTTACCCACAATAACAACGAGCCCCTCATGCATTTTTGAGGTACTTAGATGTAAACAAAACATTTACGTTTAAAAAAGATTCCCCAAAAGGATTTTTCCTGTATACAATTCTACTGAACAATTCCAATCCAATCGAAGTGAATGGAGTGCGATGTGAATTATAAGGCAATACAATTATCGGTGACATTGATTTCATGTTTCCTGTTGATCCAATGTTCCAACGACCCAGCTGATCCGGACTTTGATTCCGGAACTGGCGACACGGATACAGATACGGACGCCGATACGGATGTGGACACGGATACCGATACGGACACGGACACCGATACCGACACGGACACCGATACCGACACGGACACCGATACCGACACGGACACCGATACCGACACGGACACCGATACGGACACCGATACCGATACGGACACCGATACCGATACCGACACGGACACCGATACCGACACCGATACGGACACCGATACGGATGCGGATGCCGGGCCTGACGGCGGCGGAGACGCTGGACCGATCGATCTCTGTCCCGGCGATCCTCTCAAGATAGATCCCGGCATCTGTGGTTGCGGTGTCCCGGATGTGGACCTCGATCTCGACAGCACAATGGACTGCCTGGACACCTGCATCGATCTGGATGGCGACGGATACGGTTTGCCCGGGGGCGCGGGAGACACCTGCCTCGGCGCGGACTG
>JAUVAN010000002.1 GCA_030591725.1 Deltaproteobacteria bacterium | reverse complement strand
TGGCCAAGCGCATGAAGGGCGCGGTCATCTTCGACGGGCGCAACCAGTACAGCACGGAAAGGCTCAAAGACGCGGGGTTCGAGCACTTCCAGATTGGGGTGCGGACTCCGCCTGGCCCGCGGAAATAAATCCCGCGGCCAGAAATACGCCACTTCGTGTCGGAAAGGGCTTCGCCCTGAGGCAATGAAGGCCCAAAGGGCTGTTTGGGAAGTGTTCTTTCTTGAGGCCAAAAGGCCTTTTTGGTTCTACATTTCTGGCCGCGGGTTTTATACCCGCGGGAGAAGAGAGGAACGGCAAGCGTTTATTGCGCGCAGCGCATCGTGGCCGCGGGTTTTACACCCGCGGGAGAAGAGAGGGACGGCAAGCGTTTATTGCGCTTGCGCATCCTGACCGCGGCGTTTACGCCGCGGGAGAAGAGAGGTACGGTAAGCGCCCACAATGATAAATCCGCAGCACATCATTTTGTTTCATCATTTTCGGCGGTTGCTGGAGGTGGCGAAGGCGGAGGGGATAGACGTGGCGCCGCTCAAGGGGGCGCACCTGCTGACCGGCGTCTACCCCGATGACGAGGATCGCGGCATCATGTCCGACGTGGATTTCCTGGTGCGAAACCGGGACTGGCCGCGAACGCTGGAGCTGATGGCCGAGCTGGGGTTCGAGACAAGGGACCACTTCGCGGACGAATCGCTGGCGCACGAGGCGGGGTTCTATTTTCAGGTGGACGACACGAGAAAGATCCTCTTCGAACCCCATAGATATCTGTTCGAGCCCGGCCGGTTCGTCATCGATCACGACGCGCTGTGGGAGAGATCATTTGAGTCCACTTTCGACGGCACGCCATGTCGTCGCCTGGCGCCCGAGGATCATTTCTGTCACATCGCCTTTCACGCGACGATTCACCGGCTCATGAGCCTAAAGAGAACGGTTCGCGACCTGGATCTGTTGCTGCGGTCGGAAGGCCGGGATGGGGTCAACGATTTCCCGGAGAAAATCATCGAGCGTGCCCGCGAATGGAAAGTTACCCGTTCGGTATGGTTGTTTTTCTCCCTCATCGCCGAAGGGGTCAAGACCCATCACTTGTCACATGGAAACGAGCCGAATCTGGGCGCGGCGGCGGCGTCCATTGCTCCTGCGCGACCCATTCGCGCCTCCATTCGCCTGATGGTTCCCGACTCGCGCGGGACCAGGCTCAAGAGATTGAATCATCGCATTGCGGCCGCTGTCTTGTGGCCGGTGTTGTTCGACAACCCCCTCCTTGTGGCCCGCTTCGTGGCCAATCATCCTGTTTTGCATAATTTGTCCTGACTTGCGTCCGCGCCCTGATGAGGGGGGTTGCCGGCGCTTTGCGTCCGCGCCCTGATGAGAGGGGTTGCCGGCGCTTTGCGTCCGCGCCCTGATGAGAGGGGTTGCCGGCGCTTTGCGTCCGCGCCCTGATGAGGGCGCGGTCAGGATGACCTTCGGCCAAGCCCTTTGGGCTGGCGCGTGCGCCGCGGGACACCCGCGGGATGAGGGGGGGATAGAGGGGTTGCCGGCGCTTTGCGTCCGCGCCCTGATGAGGGCGCGGTCAGGATGACCTTCGGCCAAGCCCTTTGGGCTGGCGCTTGCGCCGCGGGACACCCGCGGGATGAGGGGGGCTCCTAGATAAGAGAGAGGATAGCTTTCAAGACGGAGCCGTTGTCCGAGGCGCCCGCCATGCCGCAGGCGCAGCTGTTGGTTGTGAGGCTCATCGTGTCGCTGTCGGAATCGGCGTCTGAATCGGAGTCTGAATCGGAGTCGGAATCGGAGTCGGAATCGGTGTCTGAATCGGTGTCGGCGTCGGCGTCGGTGTCGGAATCGGTGTCGGAATCGGTGTCGGCGTCTGTGTCTGTGTCCGATCCGGTTTCGGTGCAGGTGGAGGGCTCGCCGGTACAGTCCCAGTCTTCTTCGACATCACAGTTGTCGTCGCAGCCGTCGCCGATGGCGGTGTTCAGATCGTCGCACTCCTCGGGGCTGCAGATGAATCCGTCGCCGCAACCGGTCTCCACCGCAGAGCAGTCGCCGTGGCAGCCGTCGCAGTCGATGGTGTTGGAGTCGTCGCAGTCCTCGCCGGCGGTGGTGTTGGTGGTGCCGTCGCCACAGGTCGCCGTGGTGCAATCGGCGTTGCATGTGGCGGACTCACCGGAGTCGTCGCAGTCCTCGCCGGCGGTGGTGTTGGTGGTGCCGTCGCCACAAGAGACGAAAGTGCAGTCGGCGTCGCATGTGGCGGACTCACCGGAGTCGTCGCAGTCCTCGCCGGAATCGGTGGTGCCGTCACCGCAATAAGGACCAGCGTTGTACTGCACCTCTACCAGCGAATAGGAGCTTGTTGCCTCTGTCCAGAGATCACAGGCGGCCGTGGTGTTGAGATTGTGCTGCATTCCAAGTCTGTGGAGGGTAACCGCCTGGCCGTCGATGGTGGTGGCGTATGTATCAGTCCCTCCATATGGATTGCTCAGGCTACTTGTGCCGCGAGCTCCCAGGATGCCGATGATGTCTCCTGTGTGAATGTCGATATCGCACGCGATCCAGCCGGTGCCGGCCACATTGGTCCATCTGCCGAGAGAAGTGAAATCGTTTGAAGTGCTGGAGTAGGCAGGCACAGGTGTGTTGAACAGCATGATCTCAATGTTCTGCACGCCGGTACCGGCTTCTACCGGGACTCTCAAACCCGTGATATTGAAATCAATGGGCGATGTGAAGTGGAAGCCTCTGGTAGTGCTGCCGGTATAGTTGTTGTTCCATGGCCCCACGTTGATTTCGGCGGCCGAAATAGAGCCGGCCGCCAGCATTGCGATCAGGGCACCGAACAGAGAGACAATGATTCGTTTTCTCATAATATTCTCCACGTACTAAAAGCCTGTCCCAACCTGAGTATAGTATTTCAGTCGAGTTTTGCATTGTTCGTTCTGAAAAAAATAAGCAAACCACGCGTATCCCGCGCCGGCCAGTTCAGCGAGAATGTATTTTTGGGGATTGCTCGGAATATTCCGGTTGACTTTTTCGATTTTCGGCATATTTAGCACAAATAGCGTTTTCAATAATGAAATCAATTTCGTATTCGCAAGTAGAGCACATTTAACAACAAAACGTTTTTCCACATAAAACTGAAGGGAAAGAAAGATGACTAAAAAAGCATTATTTTTGATTCTAATTACCACTTTGTCGCTAGGGTTGGTGCAGCTTGGCTGTAGTGATGGCGGTGGTAGTGCCTTCGACGGTGGAACCGATGGCGACACCGATGGCGACACCGACGGCGACACCGACGGCGACACCGACGGCGACACGGATGGCGACACCGACGGCGACACCGACAGTGACACTGATAGTGACACCGACAGCGATACCGATACAGACACGGACACTGATACGGATACCGGAGAGTGCATCGATCCGGTAGCGGGAGATCCCGCCGTTACTTCGGTCCTGACAATCACGGAGCCCTGGGGTACCACCGACAGCACATACACTCTGACTTTCTCGGAGGATGTGTTCAACGTGGACACCACAAACGTCACCTGGACCGCTACCACCGGCGCCGGAACTCTCGACGCCATCACGGCTGTCGACGGAGCCACCTATGACGTTGACTTCTCCGGTCTGGCAGACGGAGACTCGTACACCCTGACGGTTACGACCGGCGTGGAAGACACCTGCGGCAACACCGTTACGTCCACCGACGTCATCATCTCAGTGGCCGTCTGCACCGACCCGGTGGTCGGCGATCCGACCGTCACTTCCACTGAC
Source organism: Deltaproteobacteria bacterium (assembly GCA_030591725.1). GTDB lineage: Bacteria > Myxococcota_A > Polyangia > JAAYKL01 > JAAYKL01 > JAUVAN01. The sequence continues at coordinate 43,868 of JAUVAN010000002.1, read as the reverse complement.
CAGGCGTATGTCTGGACCACCACTGCCGACACCTACACCCTGACATTCTCCGAGGATGTCACGGGCGTCGACACCACCACGCTTACCTGGGCCGCTACAACCGGCTCCGGGACCATGGGAACTATCACTCCGGTGGGCGCAGACACTTACACCATAGCGTTCAGCGGTGTGGCCGAGGGTGACGTTTACACCCTGACCATCGGCACCGGCGTGGTCGATACTTGCGGCAACGCCCTCGTATCGGACGTCGTTATCAACATTACAATCGACACCTGTATCGACCCGGTGGTGGGCGCTCCGACGGTCACCTCCACCGACCAGATGTACGTCTCGGGCACTACCGCCGACAGCTATACCCTGACATTCGGCGAAGATGTCACGGGCGTGGACGCCACCACCATCACCTGGGCAGTCGTGACCGGCTCGGGGACCATGGGCACCATCACGACCGTCAGCGCCGACACCTACACCATTCCGTTCTCCGGCGCGGCAGACGGCGACGAGTACACCATCACGGTCGGCACCGGAATCGTGGACACCTGCGGCAACCCGGTTGCAACGCCGGTGACCATCACCCTCGATATCTCCTCGATTGTCGTTCTGACCGGATGCAACCCGCTCTTCGAAGACTTCGAGGCCGGGATTCCGTCCTTGTGGACAGTGATCAACAACGGCACCGTACCTGGTGGATGGGATACCAATACCGCACACTCCGAGCCCAACTACATTGTCCCCGCGACGGGACAAAACGCATCGACTAATTCTGCTTATCAAGGTCCTGGGGTCGATTCCGAATTGCTGTCACCGTGGGTGGAGATCGATGCAGCTTGCGGACCCATGGAGCTCAGCTTCAACAGCGATTTTCAGGTAAATGGTACTTACGGCGAAGCCTATCTGGACATCACGACCGACGGCACTTCCTGGACAAACCTCATGTTCAAGAATACGGACGATCCCTATTCCACCAACCCGTACGGCGGCGAGACCATGTTCATCAATCTGGTGGCCTACGCCGGACAGACCGTCCAGTTCCGCTGGCGTTACACTGACGAAGGTCCCACTGGCTGGTTCTGGGCCATCGACAACGTCAACCTCGCTGTGACGTGCAACCCGCTGTTCGAAGGATTCGACGGCGGCGTTCCGCCCACGGGCTGGAGCACTACCGATAACGCCGGAGGCGGTGGAGTCTGGACTACCTGGAACGCATCGACTGCGGACCACTTATTGACTGGTAGTATCGGTGACTTTGCCGGTGCAGGATACTATACCAGTGGCATTGCATGGAATGCCGATCTCACCAGCCGGCCGGTGAACCTCAATCCGGCATGCAACGTGTGGGACATCGATATGGATCAGAATTTTCAGGATTTCAGCGGAAACGGAGATGCGTATCTCAACGTTTCGACCAACGGCGGCTCAACGTGGACCCAGCTGTACACAAAGTCCTTTGACGATTCTCCGATAACCGGTTTCCCGGTCAACGTCGACCTCAGCTCATACGCCGGAGATACACTGATCTTCGAGTGGAATTTCCTGGCAACCGCAGCAAACCACTGGCACTGGTACGTGGACAACATCAACATCGAGGGTAGCGGCAGTGGCGTCGGCTCAACCGGCGACGATTGCACGACGGCAGCCACGGATTGGTCCTCCAGTTATTACGCGGGAACCGGCAGCGAAGACTGCTGGAGCTGGGCCGCAGACGTCAGTGATACAACCGAGAGCCATCAGTTCTCCTGTGACTTCATGACCGCTACCGGTGGCGACAAGGTCATCGAGTACACCACCGGCCCGTCGCAAACTACCCTCAACTGGGACGCTACCTGGTTGAGTGGTTACTCCAGCGGCTATCTGGCTCTCGAGATAATCGATGCCCCTTGCGCATCGGGAGCCTCGCTTTTCTGTGTGTCCAGCGGCAGTACCAGCACCAATTCCGTGACTGTGTCCCCCAACACAACGTATTACATCTGGATTGGCGAAGGGTACGACGGGGAGTATCTCCCAGCCGTCGACATCTGCCTCTGGTAGGAGACGTAGCGCTCTTTCCAGGTCCCTTCTTTCGAAACCCATCCCCTGCCCCCTTCCCTCTACGGGAAGGGGAACAGCCTTACCCTTCTCCCCCTTTCCTCGCAGGAAAGGGGGCTGGGGGGATAGGTTTTCACACCGGGGGCCGGGGATAGGGGGCTTGCGTGGAGAATGCTCCTAACTTGAGCCCAAACCCCTGCGCTGATATGAAACGTCAAGGCAGGATAAACATGAAAAAACTCTTTTTATGCGCCGTTTCAATCGCCCTGATGACCGTCGCCGGATGTGGCGACGACAAGGCTGAAAAAACACGGGGCGGTCCGGCGGGTTCCTCCACTCTGACGGTTGTTCTGGATGCGGGCGTTCTCGACCACGATGCCGAGCCCCCTCCGCCTCCGCCGGGGGGCAGGCCGGTGACTGCGTACCGGGACGGGGTGGCTACAGAGATGACCGAGGGACAGGCGCTGGCCGAGGGCCTGTCGGTGATCGATCTGAGCAATTACTGGGTGCCGTTCATCTTCTCCGAGCGGGACGGGCCGGGCGAAGAGCGGTTGCCCAACGAGTTTCGGCCCATCTACCGCAAGCTGGCCAACGACTGGCACTACGAATCGCGCACCATGGCCGAGGCGCGAAGGGTGGTGGAGACGAGGATCAGGCGCGCGAGAAACGCCAGGATATTTGAGCTTCGACAGGAGGGCGTGAGCGAGGAGGAGATCCGGGAGCTCCTGGGCCTCGATCCGGAGGACGCCGGGACCGGTGAGGAGGTTCCCGACGCGGGGCCGAAGAGCGGCGCGGGCGATTCGGAGCATTTTCTGGAGGTGTACGGGATCCCGCCGAGCCTCTCCGTCCTGCGGCGCCGGGCCGTGGAGGAGATCGATCGCCCGTGTTACGACGATGTTGATTTCGACGCCATCAGGAGGTTCGACGGCTTCGTGTCGTACAGAAGCAAGGACGCGGCGAAGGCGGAGGCCAAGAAGGGTCGCACCTTCGCGAAGAAGATGCGCGATCAGATGGAGAAGCTCGGCGTGGAGGATCCGCTGGACCTGGCGAGCAACCCGGAGAACAAGATGTCAGGGGGACTGATCCGCATCGCCATGCGCTACGAGGCGATGATGGAAGCGCAAAAGCTGCTGGTCTGCGAGGGGATGTTCGATCTGAGTCCCGGGCAGTATTTCCAGAAGGGCGGGCTCGACTGGAAGACACACCAGGCCCTGTCCGCGTTCGAGAAAAAGAACCGCATCTTCGCGTGGGGATTCCTGGGCAAGGAGACCCTCCAGGCTCTGCAGAAGACGCCGCGCGAGCGTCTGTACGATTCATTCAACAGGGTCGTTGCGGAGCGTATCGTGGACGCCATGGGGATCATCGAGGACGGATCTGCGGTGGACGCGGAGGGGAAGAAGGCGACCTACAAGGACGAGAAGGGCGAGGTTCACCCGGTCCCCAACCTGGTGGCGGAGTATACGGCGCACCTGCTCAAGCACATGGATCTCGGCGCCCCACAGAAGGTCGTGGATTTCCTCACGGCCGCTTCGGACAGCCGGCTCGATCGTTTCTTCGTGGCGGTTCCGTTGCCGTCGTTGCCACCCTATTACTCCGACAGGATGGACCTCAAGTCGATCATCGATCGCGGTGATATTTGGTACGACTACCTGTACAACATGGACGGTAAAAAGCGGCCCCAGTCCCGCAAGCGTATGCCCATGAACACGCTCCTTGTTCGATGGAACGGGCAGGAAATACCGCTGGTCACCATGAACACCACCATCGGTTCCTGGCGCACGGAGCTCGCCCCGGACGGCTACGAATACTACAAGTACAAGAATTCGGACGTGGGCGTGCGGGTGTGGAAGGATATTGTCGCCGGACCGGTCTGGCTTCCGCCGGAGACGACCCCGGTGGGCGATATGGTAAAGACGGTGACCTTTCGCGGCCGCAAGGTACGGGTGCCCAACTACGACGAGTTCGGGCCCTGGTACGGCTCGGCCTACGGTCTGGTCGCCGCGTTCCACGTGAGGCAGATAGAGCGAAAGAACGGGGAGTTCCGATACCTGGACAACGGGATCAGGTCCCACGGCTCCGTGGACTACAACTCCATCCTGAGGAGGTACTCCCACGGATGCCATCGCCTCTACAATCACCTGGCTATCCGGATGTTCGATTTCGTGCTGCGGCGCGTGGAGTTCAGGCGCGTCGGGCAAACGCACGCGGGATTCAGTCGCACAGGAGAGGTGGACGAGGAGAGCTTCACCATCACCCTCCGATCCCGTGGCTACAAGTACGAGCTTCAAAAACCGGTCCCGGTGGAGGTGCTCCGGGGAAAGATTCGAGGAAAGCAGCGCTCCCCCATAGAGAACTACATGCCCAAGCCCGACGTGGAGTACGGGGACGACGCGCAGTTCCTGCCGGAGGAGTACCGGAAGAATGACGAGCCCGACGCGGGCGCGGGCGTCGCCACGGGCGTCGCCACGGAGTAGGGCATGACGATCAGGCTCACCATCGTCGACCCGAACGACCCGGACGCCGAGCATGTCCGGGGGTTCGTTCAGGATCGGGTGGTCATCGGTCGCGCCAGATCGTGTGATATCTGCCTCCCGGATATGGCCGTCTCGACCAGGCACCTGGAGATCAAGGTAGAGGGAAACGACTACAAGGTCGTCGATCTCGGAAGTCTGAACGGCACGTACATCGCGGGCAAAAAACTGGTCGCCCATCGCCCGAAGATCCTGCACAACGAGGACGTCATCCACGCGGCGGATTTCAAGATCCGCTTCAGTCTCGGCGTCTTTCCCATTCCCATGGACGTGGGCGCGGAGTCCACCCGTCAGGCGCGTCGCATGGTGGCCTCGTTGCTCACCGGGGCTTCCTCCCGAGGTCGGTTGCCCACGATCCTGGTGCTCGGCGGGCCGGGCAAGGCGGGGCGGTTCGAGATCCCTCCCGCGCCGTCGAGGATGGTGATCGGCCGCACGCGGGACATGGATATACAACTGGAAGATCGGGATCTGTCCAGAGCCCACGCCGAGATAGTTTTTGAAGATGGAGTGATCCGGGTGAACGATCTGGGAAGCAAGAACGGTATCGTGGTCGACGGGCAGCGGGTGGAGACGCTGGAGCTGGAGTCGGGACAGTCTTTTGTCGTCGGCAACACCACCCTGGCCCTGGAGCATCCGGCGGACGAGCTGCTCGCGTCCATCCAGGAGGCCCCCGAGGAGGAGACGTCGTCGTTCTTGATAGAGAAAAATGAGCGTGACACCGAGCCTCCTGTTGAAGCGGTATCTCCCGCAAAACAGGATCCCACGGAGCCGGTCAAAGAACCTACGATTCCCGTGGGGCCGGAGGATCCCCTGAGTTATCCGGGCCAGCCGGGATACCTGCGCACGACCCACGAGATGCCCCGGCCCCCGATCGAGCCGGGCAGCGATCTGGGCCTGATAATCATCGGCGCTATCATCGTCGTTGCGGCGGTTGCCGGACTGGTATTTCTGTTTACGTGAGACCCCACTCCCTCGCCTTGCGCCCGCGCATCCTGACCGCGGCGTTTACGCCGCGGAACGAGGGACGGGCCGCAGCATGGCAGAGGGTTGCCCCTACAGACTTTTTATTCGTTATGGGGTAAAGCACTTCTTTACGAATTGAAAAGGAGCTTCAAATGAAAATATTCATCGATACGGCGGACGTTGAGCTGATTCGCGAGCACGCAGAGATCGGGATCATCGACGGCGTGACTACCAACCCCTCGCTCATCGCAAAGACCGGCAGGAAGTTCGAGGAGGTGGTGCGGGAGATCTGCGACATCGTCGATGGGCCCATCAGCGCCGAGGCCGTTTCGCCCAACGCGCCGGAGATGATCGTCGAGGCACGCGAGCTGGCGAAAATCCACCCCAACGTCGTGGTCAAGATCCCCATGACCGCGCAGGGTCTCAAGACGGTCAAGGTAGTGTCCGCCGAGGGGATCAAGACCAACGTCACGCTCTGTTTCTCCTCTCCACAGGCGTTGCTCGCCGCCAAGGCGGGCGCCACGTACATCAGCCCGTTCGTCGGGAGGCTGGACGATATCTCCGCGCAGGGGATGGGCCTGATCGAGGAGATGATGGAGATCTACGACAATTACGATTTCGAGACACAGGTGCTCGTCGCCTCCATCCGAAATCCCCTGCACTTCATCGAGGCGGCCCAGATGGGCGCCCACGTGGCCACCGTTCCTCCCAACGTCCTTTCGCAGCTCCTCAAACACCCTCTGACCGATATTGGAATAGAGAAGTTCATGGCGGACTGGGAGAAGGTTCCGAGTTGAAAAAACCCGGGCATGTCGAGAAGGTCACGATAACGCATCGGCAGGACGCTCCCTCGCTGACGGAAAAAAAGTTCCTGTCCCTGCATCACCTGCGTATTCAGAACACGTACCTGGACGGCGAGGTGAGCCGGGAATATTCGTACGACGCGGTGCTCAGAAAATGGATCGACGCGGTCGTCATGCTGCTGGTGGGAAGAGTGGACGGGCGGGATTGCGTGTGCCTGCGATCGTGCATCCGGCCCCCGTTGCTCCTTCGTGAGGGGCTCCATCTTCCCGTGCCGGAGAACCAACGCTACGATTTTCTGTGGGAGCTGCCGGCGGGCCTCCTCGAACAGGAGGATACGGGGCTGGACGGGATCAGAAGTCGGGCGAGAGCGGAGGCCATGGAGGAGACCGGCTATTCCGTGGACGCGGAGTCGTTCGAGATCCTGCCGGGCGCGTCGTTCGTGTCACCGGGAGTGATTCCGGAGCGGCTCTGGTTCGTGCGCGCCACCATAGAAGACCCGAGTTCGAGGATTGTTCCGCGTGGAGACGGCAGTCCGGTGGAGGAGAATGCGGAGATCTGGTGGGTGCCGCTTGTCGAGGCCGGCAGGATGTGCGACTCAGGTGAAATCGAGGACATGAAGACCGAGCTGGGCCTGCGGCGATTGCTGGCTCGCGCGATCAACCGACAGGAGAACCCGTGAAGTCCGAAAAAAAGAAAAAAAAGCAAGGTCGGCCGTCCGGATCCGGGCCCAGCCCGATGATCATCGGAATAGCCGTGGTAGTGGCGGCCACCCTGGCGTGGTTCATGATAAACAAGAGCAAGGGCCCATCCGATCCACAGGGCGATGCCGCCCTCGAGAAGCTGGAGGGGGGCACGGAGTTCGAGGATCTGGGGCGAACCGTGGCCATCGGTCCGGCGGTGAAAGACATCACCGCGAAGGGAACCGAGATCGTCGGGGTCGAGGATGTGAAAGGGCTGGAGGCGGCCCTGGACGGCGTGGACGTGGACGCGGTGATAGATCTGATCAAAAAAGCGAAGATCGCGCACGTGCTGGTGGATCCATCCATCACCGTGAGAAACCCCATGCCCCTGAACAACGTGCGCAACCGGCTGGCCCTCGCCCACGCGGCCGGAAGGCTCAACGCCACGCTGATGAGCAAGAGGTTCTTTCTGTACGAGATCGACGAGCCGGCGCCGTCCCTTACAATGAAGGAGAAGGCCGCTGTCATTCAGATGGTGCGGCACGATCTGGGAGTTGAAGGGGTGGAGGCTCCGAAGTCGACTGACATCCTGACCGCAAAGAACGGGTGGAAGACAATACTCACCGTGCGCAAGGTGCAAGGGAGGCACCTGGTCTTTTTCACGCTCGACGAGGATACGCTGGAGGAATCGGCGAAAAAGGGGGCGAGCAAGCTCTCCGACTACTGGGACTCAAAGGGTTTCGACGAGGAGTTCGGGCCGCTGGAAAAGGCCCTCGAAAGCAAGGTGACCCTGGAATTTGAAGTTGTCTACGATGAGGGAACATTCGTCGGGGTCAGGGACAACATCTTCCTGTGGCGAATCATAGAGCCCGGGATTTACGGTGTGAGGATGAAGACGGGCGGCAGGCTCCGGCAACTCCCACCCTGGTACACGGTGACCAACAACCTGCGAACCATAAAGTCCATACTCGAACGGATGTGCAAGAGAATGGGCCGCGAGGACTCGGAGTGCTGGACTGATGCCGATCGCTCCATCGGGCGCTTTCGGACGGTTCACTGGCGCGAGCGCTCGCCGGGTGGAAAAATAGAGGATCTCTACCGGGCCTCGCCGAATGTGCCTTCAACCGGGATGGTCACAAAGGAGAACATTCTCAAATCCCTGGTGGGGCTGAACGACTGGCTGGCGGACAACCAGGTCTACCCGAGCGGCCGCTGCATCTACCGGTACTTCCCCACGAAGGACAAGGAAAACGACGAGTACAACTCGGTTCGTCACACCCTCGGGCCCTTCTCCATGGCCCTCACGCAGGAGTTCGCTCCAGACCCCAGGTACAAGGAAGTGGCCGACTCGGGCATGCGCTACATCGAGGATCGCATACGCTGGGGCGGCGCTCCCAGGAAGGGCGCTGGAGAGATCGATAACTCCATCGATACGTGGATGGGCAAGCCGCTTCCGGGGCCCGACGTGGCAATTTACGAGGTGGACGAGAACGAGTTCGACGACTTGAAAGGCGAGGACTGGGCCTCCAAAATGGGAGGCGTGTCCGTGGCCATTCTCGGCTATTCCCAGTACAAGCGCGTCGGCTGGGAGCTCTCCGAAAAAGGGGAGAAGGTCCTCAAGGGGCTGGCGAATTTACTTCTCTACATGCAGAAGGACGATGGCTCGTTTCACCACTACTACGTGGCGAGGCAAAACAAGTACTACGCCACTCGGAATTCCATCTATCCCGGGGAGATCCTCTACGCCATGGCGCGGCTGTTCGGCGAGACGAGGGACGAACGATTTCGCACGGCGTTCAAGGCGTCCATGAAGAAGAACCTGGACTGGTTCAAGCAGGAGATGGAACAGAAGGAGCCGGACGGCACTTACGTGGAAGACCGGCGAACGAACCTGGTGCAGTTTCAGCCCTGGATCGCCATGGCCATGGAGGAGATGCATCGGTACGATCCGGATCCATCTTACGTGGAGGCCTCCAACCTGGTGTCCATGTGGGTTCTGGACACCTATCAATTCAACGAGACAAATTCGTTCTATCCGGATTACCTCGGCGGGTACATGAAGGTGCTCGACGAGCTGCCGGCGATGCACGCCTTTGTTTATACCGAGGGGACCGCTGCGTCGTACGTTCTGGCGCATAGAGGGGGCGCCCCGAAGGAGGTGGTCGAGAAGCTTCGCAAGGGAGCGCTCCTGTCGGCCAGGTTCATCATCCAAATGCAGACGAGGCCCGGCGAGAACGACTATTACTACCCAAACCCAAAGAAGGCCAAAGGCGCGGTCAGATACTGCATGAACCACAACAAGCAGCGAATCGACTACACCTATCACGCGCTGAGCAGCATGTACCGCATCCTCCACGCGGCCACGCCGGAGGACTACGCCTTCATCCAGTCCATCGATATGCCGAAAACCTGGTAGGTTTTCCATCCGCAGGTTATTATTGGGTGGGAGAAGGTTAGATGGCACTGGAAAGGGAACGTTATGGACATTTTTGAAGAGGCGGTTCGACTCAAGCCGGACAAGAGAGCGGAACTCGTGGATACCCTGCTTTCCAGCCTGAACAAGCCGGACAAGGAAATCGACCGTCTGTGGGCGAAGGAAGTTGAGAGTAGAATTGAAGCCTATGAACAGGGCGTGATCAAGGCTGTATCTCTGGAAGAAGTCCTCAAGAAACACCAATCGGTGTCATCTACAAGATAGAAGAAGAAAACATTCTGATTGTTGCGATCGCACATCTTCATCGAAATCCGGAATACTGGAAAGACAGACTGTAATCCTGACCGCGCCCTCATAAGGGCGCGGCGCGAAGGTCGGGTCGTCAGTTTCTGAGAATGAAAAACTCCCTTTACCGATCCAATCTACGGCAGGGTCAACTTCGGGGTCAGCACCGGACGATCCTGGTCGTACAGGAATGAGTAGGTCGCCAGGGTGGACAACACGCGTTTTGTGTAGCCGCGGGTTTGCTTGAAGGGGATCTTCTCCACGAAGACATCTAGATCGGAGTCCGGCCTTGCCTTGAGCCACCTTGCCACGGCGCCCTCCCCCGCATTGTAGCCGGCGATCACGAGAGCCGGGTGGCCGTCGAACTTGTCCTTCAGGTAGGAGAGATACTCGGCGCCGAGTCTGATATTGGTCGCCGGATCGCGTAGCTTTTTCCTGTTTATTTTGATGTCCAGCCTCCTGGCCATGGACCTGGCGGTGGGCATTATGATCTGCATGAGCCCGATGGCGTTGGCCCAGGACTCCACCCTGGGATTGAAGCTGCTCTCCTCGCGCATCACCGCCCACAGCAGCGACTTCTCCACACCGCTCTCCTGCGCCGCAGTGGTCACCTGTTCGTCGTAGGCAGTGGGATAGGCCAGGGTCCAGTTGACCAGATCGTTGCCGGAAGGATAACGCCTCTTCCACGAACCCAGGATCCCGGCGGTCACCTCTCTCACCGCGTTGAATTGCCCCATTCGTCGAAACAGCGCCGCGGCGACCCAGTGAATTTCCGCCGGCCTGTTCGGAGAGCCAAGCACCCGCTGGATTTCACGGCGCGCACGGCTTGTAAGGCCGAGGCGAAGCAATTCCACTCCCGTGGCGAGACCGGGGTTCTCGTCGAGCAGGTCCGAGGAAAAGGTCGTGTTGAGTTTCCCCCCCGGTGGCGAAAGGCGCGCCATCAGTGCTTGCGCCCGTCCCGGATCGATCTCGTTCAGGCGCCCATGTGCGACAACCATGTAATATGACAGGGGCGCGGAGGCGATGACCTGTTCGTAGACATCTGCGGCTCGACCCGTATCGCCCAGGAGTTCCTCCACGCGGGCCATCCAGTACCCGGAGCGACCGGCGGTGTACCAGCCGCTCTCCACGGGGAAAAGCTTGTAGTACATGGAAAGAAATTTTTTGGCGGATTCGAGTTCGTCGTTGGAGAGGGCGTCCAGAGAGGCGATCCACAGCGCTTCGGCGCGCATGTCCCCGCTCGGGTACAGCGTGGGTATGGACAGGATCAGTTCCTTGAAGGTGTCGCGATCCCCGAGCGCCAGGTGACTGCGAGCGCTGTGCAGGCGCGCGTCGTCCGCGTACGAATGATGCGCAAACTCCTCCTCGATGACGGCGAAGAGACGGATGGCGTCCAGGTGTCGATCCGCCGATACGTAAGCCCGGCCGCCCTTGAGGAGCGCCTTCACTCGGATGTTGGAATCGTCGCAAACGGATGCTGTTTCTTCAAATAGCTGTGCGGCTTTTCCGTGGGTCTTCATCCTCGTCATGACCATCGCCTGCTCCAGCCTGGCGCGGCAGTACAGCTTTCCGTTCTTCCTTGCGAGCCGGATGACTTTTGCAAAGGAGGCCTTTGCTTCCGGGTTTCGCATCTTCCTCATCTGCTTCGCCGCCTTGTCGTACGCCTTCAGCGCTGCCGGCTTTTCCTTTCGGACCTTGACCGGCTCCGTCCCTGCCGCCCTGAGAAGCAAGTCCTCGTGCTTTGACGCGAGTGAGGTCCAGCGCCCCCCTGGAGATTGGGCGCGCAGCTTTTCGATTATCTTCAGTCCTTCATTCGCGCGCTCGGGATCGATCTTGTCGTCCGGGCCGCCGGGTCGCGCAAGACAGGTCACCAGACGACTCGAGGCCTCCGCTCGCCGGTCCTTGCCGGGCCGGTCGTCCAGAAACCTCCTGTAAGCCTGCTCGGCCTCCTCCCAGCGTTCGAGATGCCTCAGGGAATCGGCGGCGATCACGGCCGCGTTCAAAGCAGGGGTCGTCCCCGGTGCGACGGCGCCGGCAAGCTCCATGGCGAGATCGTATTTCTTGAGGGCCAGGGCGCTCCTGGCCGCAGTCTCCCACGCGATGTCCGCCACCAGGGGTAGCTGGTGGGCCAGCTGTGGAAGTTCCCTCAGGGCGCGTGCGTTGTCGCCGAGCCGTTGAGCCAGATACGCGGCCAGAAACCGTGCGCGAGGGGTCAGGATTGGGTCCTCAACCTCTGCCGCAATATCGTCGAAAATCCGCATGGCGTCTTCGAGACGATCTTCGGCCAGGGCGACGGCCGCTTCGCCCTCGAACACGTCATCGAAATATGGGGCCAGATCCGCAACATCGATCAGGTTGGAATCCGGCTCTTCGGGTTCGCCTGCGGGAGTGTCTGGCGGTCTGGTGGGCTCGGGTTTTGTGCGAACCGTCGCACCCTGTTCCCGAAGCGCGCACGAGGCGATACACGATAACGCAAGGAGGGACAAAAGGCCGATCCTGTGGCCGATGCACAACATGGAATACAGCCTATCAGCGCGCGCGTGTTTTGCGCCAATTTTAGGTCCAACCAAAACAGCGACCACCTTGACATAAAGAATGACCACCTTGTATCGTCCCGACAACGGCTTGCACCAGGACTGCGGGATCGAGTCCCTTTTCGGGTATTCTCGACAGGTGCGAAAGGAGTGATCGATGTTCAGAAAAATCACAATCGGACTGGTTGCGGCGGCGCTCGTCATGCTCTCCGCCGGTCAGTCACGGGCTGGTGACGACGATGAAGGATTCGTCGGCGTCGGCGCCAATTTTTCCTGGAACGATTTCAAGAGGCCAATGCTCTCGTACGAGGGCGCCGACGTCGCCCCGGCCAGAACGTCCATGGCCTTCGATTCACCAAACTTCGGCGGCGCATTCCACTGGGGAATCACAAACCAGCTGGTGCTGACCGGCACGGTGGATTTCGGGTTTTTCACCCACACCGTGTACCCGTACCCCGAAAAGGGCGCCGGTGACATCGATTCGTTCTCGGCCAATTTCTGGCAGGTGGGCGTGCTCATCGGCGCCAAGTATTTCTTCAGCCAGCCCGAGGAAGGTGGTGTCAACCTCTACCTGACGGCGGCGGTCGGCAAGTACTTCGCGGGCGCCGGCAGCAACGGCAAGGCAAGTCAGAATCGCGACGCGCTGAAGAGCGCCTTCTACGATGAAGATAGTTGCAACTGGGACACCTGCGACAGTGATGACGAGAAGCTCGACGACGATGATCTCGACGACGAATGGGAAGATTTCATCGACAGCGATCCGGGCGAGGATATGTGGGATGACGCCGGGGACGATGACAGCGACGCTCAAAACTCCATCGACGCCGAACTGAAAATGATCGGCAAGCTTTCGTCCCCGCTCGTGGTCCAGGTAGGCGTGGGCGCGGAGTTCTTTGCCACGGACACCTTCAGCATTGGAGCCGATATCCTGGGCCTTCGCTTCACCTTCGCATCTGCGGATGTGGGCAAGGTCGACGGGACCAGCGTCGCTTCGGGTACCGGCGCCTGGACCGGCGAGCAGAAAATCATCAATCTCTACGTCTATTCCGGCCTCACCATGAACTTCAACCTGACCTCGGGCGCCGGCGACTCCGGCAAGAAGAAGGGCAAGGAAGAGGGCGCTCCCGCTGATGATGGATGGGGAGCCCCGGCCGGAGGTGGAGGCGCGACTGACGATGGCTGGGGCGCGGGCGGTGGCTGGTCCACGGGCCCGACCGCACCGGCTCCTGCGGCTGCACCCGCTCCGGCACCGGCTCCCGCGGCTGCTCCGGCACCGGCTCCCGCGGCTGCTCCCCCGCCTCCCCCGCCGCCGCCCCCCCCCGCCGAAGCCCCTTATTGATCACCCTCTCCCATAAAAAAAATTAGACTCTTCACCTGTTCAGGTATCTCGCTGCGAAAATGCGCGTATAATGCCGTTCCCCCCTTGAGAAAAGGGGCAGATTGGCCGGGGCTGAATGTACTTTGTGGTTTGATTTGAAGAGAAAGAAATGACGTTGCCAACACCTGAAAATACAAGGCCGGTGCACCATCTGGCCAGGCTTTCATACCTGCAAGCCCTGTTCGTTCACCGACGAGTGCTCATCGTAACCGATGATCGCTCCCTGGCTTCATTTATGCTGGAATCCCGCGCGCGCTATGTCTGTGCCATCTCGGATCGGGAATCGAGCGAACCGTGGCGCTCCGATGAGGAAGACCAGGGTGGTGAGTTCAAGGTCGTAAGTTATGACGATATCGAATTTCGGGACGGCATGTTCGATGTGGCCATCGTCCTGGATATCACGGCGATTCCTTCACACGTAAGCCTGCTGAACGAGCTCCGCAGGATCGTCGGCCCCAAAGGTTCAGTGGTAGCCGGCGCGCCCAATCCGATCTGCGAGAACAGGATCGGGCCCGAGCCGAATACTTCGACAATCGATTACTACCAGCTGTACGAGATCCTGGCAGACGCCTTCCCCAGCGTGCAGATGATCGGGCAGGCGCCCTTCCTGGGTTACGCGGTGTCCGATCTCGCCGCAGGGGAAGAAAGCGAAGGGGTGAGTTTCGATGCGGGCCTTCTGGAATCCGGCGCCGAGGAGATCGAGTGGTTTCTGGCGGTTTGCGGCGACGCTCCCGTGGAACTCGAACCCTACTCCGTCATACAGGTTCCCCTCGACACGATCGAGATGGGCGGCGGCCTGACCCTGGAGCTCGCGGACGCGCAGCGGGAGGTGAGTGAGCTTCACGACGAGAGGACGACCTGGAAGAACGAGAAGGAAGCATTGCACGACGACGTCCACCGAACAGAGGCGGATCTCAAGGAGGCCCGGCTCGAGATGGGGACGCGGGGCGTCAAGATAGAGAGCCTCCAGAAAGACCTGGAGCACGAATGCCAGGAAGCCGAGGCGGCACGGGAGCGCGCGGTCAATGTGGCCAAGCAGTTCGACGACGAGCGCAAGGCGCAGCAGGCCAAGCAGATCGAGGTGCAGTTGGCCCGGCAGGGCGAACAGAACAAGATCAAGGAACAGGTCAGGAAAACACAGGATGAGGCCAGGCAGGCCAACATGAGAGCGGAGTCCGCAGAAGTCGCGCGGGACCAGCTCGTCGAACAGACCCGGGCCGATCTGGTCGAGCTGGAAAAACTGCGGAACCGACAGGAAGAACTTGAACACAACCTGTCCGGTCATCAGGAGAAGGAACGAGATCTCACGAAGCAACTGGTCCATGCACGCGAACAGGCGCAGGGGGCGCAGGAGGCAAAGGCGGCGCTGTCTGCGATCGAGGATACCGTCCAGAAGGACCGGGCGTTGTTCGAAGGGGAGGTCGTTTCTCTCGAGAAACAACTGGCGCTGGTCGGGGAAGATCTCCGGGGCGCCAGGGAGGATCTGACACGCCATGAGGCTCTCTCGCGGGATCTGATGGTTCAGCTCGATGAGCGCGCAGTGATCGAGGCCGAGAAGGAAACTCTGGATAGGGGAATCCAGGACAAGAACATCGCCCTGGCGCAGCGGGACGGGAAAATCGCGGAGCTGGAGGCCGATCTACAGGCCGCCGGCTGGCGAGCCGACGAGCTGGAGGCGCGCGGGGAAGAAAAGGATCGCGTACTCGAAGAATCCACGTCGATACTGTCCGTCAAGGACGACGAGCTCGCAGCAGCCCTCGGAGCCATCTCCGGTCATCACCGGGCACGCGTGGAGGCCGAGCTGGCGCTGTCAACTAACGAAGCCCGTCACTCGAGGACCGCCAGGGAGCTGGACGAATTCATCGAACGTTCGCGAGAACTCGAGGCCGAGTTTGCGGCGGTGGTCGGAGCGTGTTCCGGTCATCACCGGGCGCGCGTGGAGGCCGAGCTCACTCTGTCAACCACCGAAGCCCGCCATGCAAAAACCGAGAGTGAGCTGGACGAATTCATCGAACATTCACGAGCGCTGGAGGCCGAGTTTGCAGCGGTAACCGGAGCGTGTTCGGGTCATCACCGCGCACGTGTGGAGGCCGAGCTTGCACTTGCAACCGCGCAGGCCCGTCATGCGCAGACCGAGAAGGAGCTCGACGAGTTCATCGAAAGAGCCCGCAACGCGGAAGAGTCTTTCGTTCAAAAAGGGGAACGTTCCTCCAGCGAGCTGGCCTCTCTGGAAAATGAGCTGATCTTTGCGGCAAACCAACGGGCCTCCCTGGAAAACGAGCTGGCCTCTGCGAAAAGCGAGCTGACCTTCGCGGAAAACCAGCTGACCTCTCTGGGAAGCGAGCTGACCTCTGCGGAAAACGAGCTGGAGGCGGACCGCGAAAAAATTCGCGATCTCGAGCCGTACAGGACAAGGGTGGACGAACTCAACTCGGAGATCACGTCAGGGGCGAAACTGCGCGTGTCCATGGAGAATGATCTGGCCGATCTCGACGACAAGATGATCGAGAACAACACGCAGCTGGCCAGTGCGAAGGGTTTGATCGACGACCTGGAGCGCAGGGCTTCCGAGTCCGAGAATGCGCTTGCAGCGGCCCGTTCCGAACTGGAAGGCGCCATCAAACACGCGGACAAAAAGTCGCTGGAGCTGAACGAAGCGGAGGCGACAATACGGCTGGAGGTGGCAAGGGAAATCGCGGAGGCGAGGGCCGACGCGAAGGAGGGGGAGCAGTTCCAGATGCAGCTGGCCGACGCCCGCCTGGAGGTCAACGGTGTGAGAGCCGAGCTCGCAGGAGAGGTGGAGAGAACCCGGCAGGCCGGAGCCGATGCAGCCCGTCTGGCGGGAGAGAATGACGCAGTGAAGGCCCGGCTGGATGAGCGGGAGCGAAGATTGAACGAATGCGCCGACGAAGCTGCCGCCGGGGAGAGGGCGTTGCTGGCGATGCGGGACGAGGTCGGCTCGCTCGGGCAACAGATGGGCTCCATGCGCGAAGCTCTTCGGGCGGAGCAAGTTCGCAGCCGCTCTCTCCTGGTGGAGGTGGATCGCCTGGGAGAGTTTGAGGAGCAAGCGACCGGCTTCGACAGAGAACTCGATGAAAAAGCGGCCGACTTCGACAGGGAACGCGAGGAGAACGCCGCCAGGATCGGACAGCTGGAGACCAGAATTCAGAGTGTCGAGGCCTCTGCAGAAGCGGGGCAGACCCAGCTCAAGGAACAAATTGCCGAGGCGAACGAACGGGCGAACGCACGAGCGAGCCAGTACGAGCAACGCATCCAATCCCTCCTCGATGAAATCGAAATTGAGAAGGAAAAGGCTGCAAAGTCCGCGCCCGATGAAACTGCGGCGGCGGAGCTGGTTCAGATCCGGCTCACCTCCGCCAAGCAGGCCGAGACCATCAGGCGTCTCAGCGACGAGAGCAAGGAGCGCGAGCCTCTTCTGGAGTCGCTCACGTCCCAGCTCGAGGAGCGCGAGCAGCGTGTTACCATGATGGAGCGAAAGACTCGTCAGATCGAGGACCAGGTCAAGGAGCACGAGGGCGACACCGCCGCGTGGAATACGGAACTCAAGTTTCGCAATACGAGGATCGTCAATCTCGAAAAAGAGATCTTGGAGCTCAAAGAACAGCTGGCTGAAAATCTCCAGATCGTGAATGAAGATGAGGAGGGAGCGCCCGGACAGCCGTTGCAGCCGGTCAGATCGAGCAGAGTCCCTGGTGAAATGGCTGCCATGAGGCACCAGGTGTCCGACCTGAACGAGCAACTCGGAGACAGGGACGCAGAGTTGCTGATCATGCACGGCAAGCTGGAGTCCGAGAACAGGAATCTGGAGAAAACCCGTCAGGCGTTGAAGAACATGCTGACAAGCGGCGGGGTCGAATCGGGGACGGCCGTTCACATCAACGATATTATCTCGGCCATGAACCGAAAGTAAGGGCGCAGCATGCTGCGCCCCCGATAGTCAGATCAATACCAGGTCGTCGTCCGAGATCTCCTCGATGTCTGTGATATCCTCGATACTCTCGATGAAATCATCGTCGAGCACCCGGTTCTTCATGAGCTTGAACTCCGTATCCTCGATGCGCTCCTTCGCCAGACGGGCGAAGTGCGCCAGCAGATCCGGGACAGCTTCCACCAGTGGATAGAAGAGTTCCCGCGCGAGGAAGAGAAGCGTAGCAGGTGTGGTAGTTCGCACCGTGGCGGTGGCCGGCTCCTCGTGAACGAGGGAGATCTCCCCGACGATGTCACCCGGGCCCAGTTCGGCCACCGAGACAGGTCCGGCGCTGTCGTCCTTGAGCACCTGCGCATTTCCCTGGAGGATCACGTACAGCCCGGTGCCCACGTTGCCCTGCTCGATGAATGTCGTTCCTGCGGGCACCTCGTGTCCCGTGAAGCGGGCGAGGAGCTGTTTCCTGGAGGCCTCGTCGAATCCACTGAACAGCGGGTTGGTGGCCAGCAGGTTGGAAACAAGGCGTTCGCGGGTAAAACGAGCCATTGCGCCGGCCACGTTGGGGATGGTCTGTGCCAGCTCATTCACCTCCACGTTCTTGATTTCAAGCACATCGACGGCGCCGTCACAGATCACCGACGCTCCACGGGGATCCGAGCTGATAAGGGCCATCTCGCCAAAGAGAGACCCGGGACCCAGCCGGGCCAGCGGGATATCGACATCGCCTTCGCCGGGCCTGGAGATCTTCTTGACGACCAGAACCTCACCCCTCGCCACGAAATAGATCGCGTCGCCAACGTCACCCTGCGAGATGACCACGTCACCGTTTGAGTGACGCTTGAGGCGCATCAGATTGAGCAACCTCTTGAACGCCTCGGGCTGGAGAGTCGAGAAGATGGCAAGCGGCGGAACCACCTTGGAATAGTTGGTTATGTTTTCGGTAAATGCGGCCATCTGTGCGATGCCCTCCACAACCTCCCGGTCCTCCATCTCGTAATCCAGATCAAGGTCGTCTCTCACGGGTACGCTGTAGTCGACCGGCGCCAGCTTGACACCACGTCCCAGCGAGGGAGAGCCCGCCGCATATTTTTTCACGAGGGCATCGAGGAGCGGCCCGACCTCCGATCCCATGGTCTCGATCTGCTTTATCGCCACGAGCCCTCGAAGAGGAGAGCCCGACTTTACATCGTGATCGGCTATCGCCTGATATATCTGCGCGGCGAGCTGGTCCCTGTTCGCGGCGGCCAGAATGTCGGCGATCTCCATGCGCAGGTTGAAGTCGAGGGGGGCTCCCTCGAGTACCAGGCGAAAGACCTTCAGTCCGTCAACCAGCCGGCCTCCGGCTATCCTGCTCTCGGCTTCCTTCTTGATATCCATGAGGTTACGGGGCATCGATTCCTCCGTTCTTTTACTTGCGACATGTAAACGTGAACATGATACGCGATTACGGAGCGGATCAATAGGTTGTTTGATGTGTATGGAACTGCATTTTCCGTAAAGGGGCGCGCAATGCGGATTGTCGCGGGTGAATCAAAGGGCGCGAGACTCCTTGTGCCGTCGGGAAAGGAGGTCCGGCCCACGTCCGACCGCGTGAGGGAGGCGGTTTTTTCCTCGCTCGGAGCGAGCGTGCGTGGCGCACGGGTGCTCGATCTTTTCGGTGGATCGGGCGCCCTCGGGCTCGAGTCTATGAGCCGGGGCGCGTCCGAGGTGGTATTCGTGGAGAGATCCGGAATGATCCGCAAGGTTCTCGAGGCGAACATCGCAACCCTGGGTTACCGGGAGAGCACCCGCGTCATCCCGGGCGACGCGATTCGAGCGCTACGGCGTCTCGACGGCGAGAAGGAGCGCTTCGACATCGTTTTCGTGGATCCCCCGTACGCCTCCGATCTGGCGCAACGGGCGGTGGAGGAGCTGGCCGCAAACGATCTGATGACGCCCCTCTCGATCATCGTCGTCGAGCACACGAAATCCATGATCATTCATCAACCGAAGAGCTTGCAAGTTTCGACAACGAAACGCTATGGTAGCACCGTGATAACCTTTTTGAGACAGACAGAGCCGGACTGAAGGCCTTTTCATCGAACAAGGAAGAACATTGACAGAACGAATTGCAGTCTATCCCGGATCCTTCGATCCGCTGACCAACGGACACGTGGACATTATCGAGCGGGGCGCCCGCATCTTCGACAAGCTGATAGTGGCAATAGCCCAGAACAGTCGAAAGACCAGCCTGTTCGACGTGGACGAACGCATGGACATGATCGAGCAATCTGTATCTCACTTTTCCAATGTGACGGTGGATGCGTTCGAGGGACTGACCGTCAAGTACGCCATCTCGAAAAACGCCTGCGCGGTCTTGAGGGGCCTTCGAGCGGTCGCCGACTTCGAGTATGAGCTCCAGATGGCAAACATGAACAGGAAGATCTCGTCCAATATCGAGACCATGTTCATGATGACCTCCGACAAGTGCTTCTTCGTCAGCTCACAGAACGTCAAGGAGGTCGCTCGCCTCGGTGGCGACGTGGAGGAGCTGGTCCCGTCTCAGGTGTTGGAAAAGATCAAGAAGAAGTTCGACTTTTGAGGACTGCATCGGCTCCAAGGTGATGCCCGATCAGATCCACGATACGTCTGGCCATGAACGCTGTTGCCAGCACCACCGACACACCCGCGGCGAGCACTCGACCTGCGGCGACGAGATCCTCGGGTAACCCGTACCAGTTCCAGGCCATGGCCATGGCGCCCGTCACCATGAGGAGCGCGGCTCGTATAATTGTCTGGCGTCCCTGTCTTACGCGCGCTCTCCTGTCGCCTGCCCGGGCCGTCCAGAACCACCTCGCCGTCAGCAGAACGAGCCATGTTTTGAGGGCGAAGACGGCCACGCCGACAAGTAACGTCATGGTGCTGTGCAGGACCAGCTCGTTCATGGAAATGGACGGGATGAGCCAGCCTCCGAAGCCACACGCAGTGATGACCATGGCCCCGCCCACGGCGGCGAACCACGATGATATTCCGGCAATGACGGTGTGATTCTCCCGGTCCGGCAGTGCGGGCCAGAGCAGGGAGATGGCGAGAATGAAAGCGGCAAGGGCGAACGGGTTGGACCATGCGTGCCATCCCCAGAGTGACGACTCCTGACTGGCCACCAGGTTCCACATGCCGAAACTCGATCCGAAGGTTCCGGCCAGCACCAGGGCAACGGGAACCGGGAGCAGGTGCGCAATGGCTCCCAGCCCGCGATACACAACGGAGCCGCGTCCGTAGAGCGCCACGATGGCCAGGCCGGCGACCACCGCTCCGAGGAGCGCGAGCGAGGCGCTCATATCCGCCCGGGTAGAGATGACCACAGCGGGCAGAAGCAACATTGGAACCGATGCGGCAGAGAACCCGAGAGCTGTGACCAGCGGGTTCCCGGTCTTCGGGAGGGCGTCCGGACGGAATCGGTTACGCCTGCTGCCCGCGAATGCCAGGAAGAAACCGAGGACCAACGAGGTGAGGAGGATCGCTGCAAACTCGTCCACCTCCAGCGGGTTTATCGTCGAGAGCCTGGCCTTGAAGGTCCGGATCTCGCCCGAGACCGTGAGGAACTCGAAGGTATGAAGACCCTCCGTATCCAGCCCGGCCAGGTCGGATGGAGCGGCGAGGGCCACGTTGTTGACGCTCAGAAGACGATCTCCACGATCGATTCCATGTCTGTCGGCGAGGCCTTCGCCGATCACCGAGTGGACGATGAGCTCGTTTCCTGCCTCGGAGTGGGCCAGCGAAATACCCGCAAGGTTGAGAATGACCTCGGCTTCCCTGTTTCTGCGCGCGGCCGCTTCGACACCACCACCCGTCGGGCGCAGTTCGAGGGAAACGATTTCGCTGACGGCCTGGATCCTGGTTTCACCCATGGACAGGGCCGATGGAAAGCGAATGGAGATCGTTCCCCTGAACTCCACCGGCTCCACGGCCAGGGTGGACATCACCGTATTGGTAATGGGGATCTGTACCAGCACGTCGCTCACAGCCGTGCCGTCCAGTTCGATCTTTCGATGGACGGCGCCCACCATCCCGTACGGATCGAATTGACCGTCGAACGAGATCCGGGCCGGGCCTTCCACGAAACCGTTTCCGCCGATTTCAAGGATATCGCCCGGCTCCAGCATGCTCGGGTTGACCTCGTCGATGGCGGCCAGAGTGGCAACGGGCAGGGATTCGCAACCAATCATCGCAGCAGCACCGGACATGGTGATGACTATCGCGGTGATGTGTGCGAGCGCCAGGCGGTGTGTATGCAAATCCGTCACATAGAAACGTTATCGTTCCCCATGTGGTGAGATCCAGTTTTGGGCTATTGGCGAATGCTCTTGATTGCGACACGGTAGTCATCGGCGCCGTACACCGCGCTACCTGCCACCAGGATGCTTGCGCCGGCCGCGCGAATTTCGGCGCTATTGCTCGGGATTACCCCGCCGTCGATCTCTACTTCCACATTGAGGCCGGCATCGTCGATGAGTTTCCTGACCTTCTCTATCTTTTTCAGTACCGCCGGAATGAACTTCTGACCCCCGAATCCGGGGTTGACGGACATTATGAGCACCAGGTCGGTGAGATCGAGAATCGTCTCGAGTCCGTTCACCGGCGTGGCCGGGTTGTAGGCCACTCCGGCCTTCAATCCGAGATCACGGATCTTCTGAAGAGTCCTGTGAAGGTGTACGCAGGCCTCGACGTGAACGGTGAGTATGTCTGCCCCGGCCCTGGCAAAGGCGCCCAGGTGATTTTCCGGGGATTCGATCATCAGGTGAACATCGAGGGGAATACCGGCGGCCTTTCGCGCGGCGGCCACGATTGGCGGCCCCAGAGTGATATTGGGGACGAACCGCCCGTCCATCACGTCCACGTGAATCCAGTCGGCGCCGGCCTGCTCGACAGCCTTTATCTCGGCGTCAAGGTAACCGAAATCCGCCGACAGAATAGATGGAGCGATCTTCGTCATTTGCCGGCTCAGCGATCCTTGATCAGCGGAAGCTGACCGGGCAATACATACTTGTAGTGAGCAAGGACGCTGTCGATGCCCTCCCGTATGTAGACCGAGACCGGCACCTTGGTGCGCAGACTCAACTCCTTGAGCCGTTGATCCTGATCGGCGGTGATGTAGATTGTTGTGGAAATCTTCTTTCTTCCCATGTCATTTCCTTTTCAACGTAGCGTACCATATGTTGCACTATACGCCAATGTGCGGTTGGCAATTATCGGGCTTGAATGATCAAGGGGTTTCACCGATCATGTGTCAACACGTTATAGACAACAGAGGTGGTTCCCATGAAAGTTCGCCCCTTCATTAAGTCAGTCGCCGTGGTGCTGGCGACATCGATGATCGCTGCGTCGTGCTACACGGTGCAACCCATGGGCAAGAAGAAGAGCAAGATCCCGCAGTCGACAGCGACATCCCAACGGCTTCACGCGACGATCTTCGATTTCGTCCAGGAGGCCATGTACGCGTATCCTCACCTTGCCACCCAGATGGGCATGCACATCTACGAATTGCCCAGCGGCGGGACCATCAGGCTGGACAGGGAGCTGCCCAATTTCTCGGAAGATCTGGTCGACGCTCGCGTCGATGCCCTTTCGGGCTATCTGGAGCGCCTGGACAAGAAGGTTCCGGTGAAGTTACTCAGCGCAAACGATCGCGCCGATCGCAGGGTGTTGGTTAGCACCATCAAGCTGGAGCTGGATCGACTCAGAACCCGGAAGGTGCACACGTCCAATCCTCTGGTGCACGTGTCGGCGCTGGCGGATGCCATTTACTATCCACTCGTGCTCGAGTACGCGCCGGAAAAAGAAAGGGTTGCGGATATCCTCGGTCGCATGAACTGGATTCCATCTTATGTAGATCGCGCGATCCGGTTGCTCGAGAAGAGCTCTGACGCATACAACGAGCCCGCCGCCAGGATGAACGCCTGGATCATCGAGCTCATCGATAAGGAGGTGCCCGCTCACATCAACGGAGACGAGGCGCTCTCCACGAGCTATGCCGGGATGAAGGGGCCTGTCCTCGACTCCCTTGATAAATTCCAGAAATTTCTCGAAAAAGACATCGGGAAGCGGGGCAAGCGAACCTGGCGCCTGGGGGACGACTCCTACAACAGGATCTTCAAGCTGGTCTTCCACAAGGATATCACTCCATCGGAGATCGTGAAGCTCGCTGACGAGCGAATCGATGTGCTGCGAAGAGAGATGTACACCCTGGCAAAACCCATCTACTGCGAGGACAACGAGACGGACACCAGGACATGCGGTCCTTCCAGGGCCTCCATCGCTGCGGCTGTAAAGGCAGTGGAGGTAAAGGAGCGCAAGGCGGACGAGAAGGCGGCGAGGGAAGCGCAGAAGGAGCGCAAGGCGGAGGAGCGCAAGGCAAAGGCGGAGGAGCGCAAGGCAAAGGCGCAGGAGGAAAGAGATCGTAAGGCGGAGGAGAAGGCTGACAGGGAAGCCGAGAGGGAGCGCAAGGCGGAGGAGCGCAAGGCAAAGGCGCAGGAGCGCAAGGCAAAGGCGCAGGAGGAAAGAGATCGTAAGGCGGAAGAGAAGGCTGACAGGGAAGCCGAGAAGAAGGCCAAGGCAAAGGAGAAGGAAGAAGAGAAGGCGGACAAGGATGAGAAGGACAAGGACAAACCAAAAAATCCATACGCCGATCCCAAGCCGAAGAAGAAGGAAAAGAAGAAAGAAGGAGGCATCTCAAATCCGTACTCCATGGGCGAGATCCGAGTTCCCACCACAATAGGAGCGAAGAGCGTCGCCGACGAGAAGGATGCCAAAAAAGCTGACAAGAAGGCCGCCAAGAAGACTGACAAGAAAGATAAAGAGAAGGCCGAAGAGAAGGCCGAAGAGAAGGCCGAAGAGAAGGCCGAAGAGAAGGCCGAAGAGAAGGCCGAAGAGAAGGAGCCCGGAATAACGACTGCGGATGCGAACGACGCGACCATCAACAAGGTCGTGGGTTACGTGATGGGAGTCATCGCCAGGCCCAAGCCGTCCACCCGCATCACCCGCAGCCTGGAGGGGCAACTGAGCGACGTTGCCAAAAGAGCGGTTGATCTCGGGATACTGGTTTCAACCGATCATGCGGGGCTCTCGGTCGGCCCCATGCCGGGGTCTCAGTCGGCCTCGGGTCGTATCTTTTCTCTTTTCCCGGCTCCGGTGTTCCAACCCGAGCAGGGCGCGCGGCTTTACGTGACCACCGACAAGGAAACCGTTTCCTTCGCCGATCTCTCCAGGCCGTGGATCCGGTTCACTGCGGCGCGTTACGGTTCGCCAGGCAAGCATGAGGTGTACGGGCGAGCGACGCAGATCAAGAACCAGACGCGAAGGGCAATGAGAGTCATATATTCGGATCTTGCCTACGTGGAGGGGTGGGCCCTGGGTGCGGCCATTCTCCTGTCATCGGGTGATGAGGGGGACGATCCGTGGAAGCATCAGATGGTGGCCATGAACGCGGAGATCATCGCAGCGGTGGACGTGCTCGCGGATGTGGGGCTTCACTCGGACGGCATGAAAGAAAAGGAGGCCACCTCGCTATTCAAGAAGCGCGCGTTCATGGAGGATCGGGAGGCAGTCAACCGGGTGCAGACCATCAAGCTGAACCCGACTCTTCTCGCGGCGGCGTTCATCGGGCTGGACGGCTGGAGGAGTGTCGAGGAGGCCCTGAAAGAGAAGTTCGAAGACGATTACGACGGTGCAAAGGCCGCCGAGAAAGCCCTGAACCTGGGTCCGGTGCCGCTCAATATGCTGAAGTCGCTCCTCATCAAGGGCGACCCGGATGAGCCCCCGCCGCAGAATGCCGCGCAGGAGAATGAGAAGAAGAAAAAAACTGTCTTCATCTTCCAGACTCTCTAGAACAACGGGCTCTCTTCTTCCGTGGAACACCATGTCATCGCACTGTTCGTCCTGGTTTTGACCTTGGTTGCTGCCTGCGGCCCAGAGCGGGATGGAAATCGTCCGCCGCCGCCCCCGGATCGAGGAGAAGAGATCCCGCCCGACACGGTGAACGCCGCTGAGGCTACCTGCGCACAGTTGATGTCGAATGTTGTTCCCATGGAGCGGGATCACGGGCTCGACCTGTACCATGACTCCCTCCCCGACATCCTCGTGAACACCAAGATCGTTCCGGTGATCTATCTTGTTGCGCCGAGCCGATCCCTGGATCCTGAGATCATCGCGCTTTCGAACGATCTGGACAGGGGATACAGGAGCGAGCGAGCGGTCAGGCAATTGGTCAAAAAGCTGGCCGGCGACAAGCGGACCCTGAGGGAGGTCCTCCTGAGCGGGGGTTACCTCTTCGAGGACCGGCCGAGGGTCGCCGCCGCGCTCGTAAAGGTGCTCAAGATCTCCGACCTGTTTGACGAGAAAACGGTGTACCGACATCGGAGCGGCATCGTGAAGAAGCTCACCAATCCGGACGGTGGTTTCGTTGACGATGAAGGCAATCGCGCGACAATTCTTCTCAACGATCGCATCAGCGCAGTCGAGGGCGACCTGGCGCAATCTTGGCACATGGATCTGGATCGAGTGAAGGAGGATACAGGAGCACGGCGGATCATGCCCCTGTCCCATTCGAGGGATCGAGCGATAGTGCGCCTTGTATATCCGAACGGTTTTGAGGCGAGGGCTCTCATCGAAAACAGTGAAAACCGGACATCCGTTGTGTGTATCGACGGCGACGAAAAAAATATCTCGAACGCGCGTCGCAGCGCCAGGGTGTTCTGGGACTGGATTCGCGCCCTGCGTGAGACGGCGAAGATGATGGTCGCGGAAAGACCCGGGTTCGACGAGCCTGTGGATGAGGTTGAGGGCGATCAGGAGGACGGAAAACTGCGAATAGCCTGGCACAAGGCCTACTACCGGCGCAAGCGCAAGTTCAACTATCGCGAGGAGGAGTACCGGGTTTTCGACCGGCGGGGGAATCCGATCCCTCCCCAGGTATGCATCGATTTCATCTTCGATACCTGGGAGCGATCGTCGGGCAACTGGTTTCGAAAATTACGAGCGACTCCGGGAAGAACGTCGGGATATCTGGATCTGTCGTTCATGAAACTGAACCGCCGCCACACCCCGTCGGTCCTGGAGATCTCGTCCGTTCCCGGCGGGATCCTCGAAAGGTACGACTTCCCCAGAGGTGACAGGGTTCCGTTTCGGCGACGCGGTGAATTCGCCTCGGCCCTCGCGAGGAACTCTCATGCCCTGCAAGAAGGCGATCTCCTCGTGATACACGGCCTGCGGGAAGAGGACATGGAGAACCACTTTCACACGGTGATTATTCTTTCCACAGATCCGTTGACGGGAATTCCCACCATCGTGGCGGGCAACGCCGGACGGCCCAGGATCCGTTCCATCTCCGCGGCCATGCGCAACGCGCCGAGAAGATCCCTCAAGCATCGGATAAGGGTCAATCAGGGTTGGATAGAGAAGAGAAAGGAGGCCTTCGATCGGGGTGATCCCCTGGTTCATCCCAAAGACGGGGGCATGTTATGACACTGACGCAGTGGTCTGTTTGTGCTACATTTTGGCACATGGTTTTACGAGAAGGACATTGAAAGAAAATCGATGGCACAGGTCAATTTCCAGAAATCGTTAATGAGATTCAAGATTGTTTACTACGGTCCCCACCTTTGCGGCAAGACGACCAACCTTGAAGAACTCCACAATATGTTAGGGGGCAACACGGACCTCGTATCCCTCCAGACCGAGGGCGATCGCATCATATTCTTCGACTACGTGCCGTTGAATCTGGGCAAGCTCGGCAATATAGAAACGGTTTTCAGGATCTACACGGTTCCCGGGAAGGCTCTCGACAGCAAGACCCTCAAGATGGCGCTGGGCGACGTTGACGGTATCGTTTTCGTGGCGGACTCCCGGAAAAAAGAGATGCCCAATAACGTGGAGAGTCTGTTCAATCTGGAGGAAAACCTGGCGCAAGAAGGTGTGGAGCTGTCGCCCTTGCCCATGGTGTTTCAGTATAACAAGCGCGATCTGGACAACCTTGCGAGCATAGAGAAGATGGAGGCGGATCTGAATCAGGCGGGCCGGCCATATTTCGCCGCGAGCGCGTTGAAGGGCGAGAATGTGAAGAAGACCCTCCTGGCCATCGCACAGCAGGTGTACGATGTGGCCGCCGAGCGCAGCGGGCTCGCGGACCCCGTCGAGAGAACGGTGGATGGGGAGGATAACTGGTCGAGCATTTCGATGGTGCCTCCTCCCCCGCCCGCCGAGAAAATCTCGGGGACCCCGCAGCCGAGCGACGGGGATGAGGACAGTTCGGACGAACAAGTCAGCCTGCTCAAGTCCCAGTTCGTGGAGATCCGGGAGGAGATCGCCGAGATCGGGATCAAGATCGATGAACTTCGAGCGGTCCTCTCCAGGAACTCACTGAAAGAAACCGACAAGTGCTTCTCTGACTATCTCGAGGATGTCGAGGAGACGAGCGCTTCGAACAAGGGGAAGAAGCTCCCGGGCTCCGGTCGATAAATGCAGTTCATAGACGAGATCACCGTGACCGTTAAGGCGGGAGACGGGGGCGATGGAGCCATCGCGTTCAGAAGGGAGAGGTTTCGTCCCAGGGGCGGTCCCTCGGGTGGAGACGGGGGAAAGGGTGGTGATATCATCCTTCGCGCCGATCAAGGCCTGGGCACACTGATCGACCTGAAATACAAGAATCGACTGGAATCCAGGCGGGGGCAGAATGGCGGCGGCAAGGACTGCCACGGCCGGGGATCCGAATCTCTCATTGTGAGGGTACCTGTCGGAACTGCGGTCCATGACGCCGACACCGAAGATCTCATCGGCGATCTGGTAGATGACGGGCAGGAACTCGTGGTGGCCGCCGGTGGCAAGGGCGGGCTGGGCAATATGCACTTCACCACGCCATCCAACCAGGCGCCCCGCAAGGCATTACCGGGAGAACCCGGGGAGGCCCGAACCATCAAGCTCGAGCTCATGTTGCTGGCGGACGTGGGGCTGGTTGGAATGCCCAGCGTGGGCAAGTCGTCCCTGATTGCGCGTTTTTCCGCCGCCCGGCCCAGGATCGCGCAGTACCCGTTCACTACCCTGGTTCCCAATCTCGGAGTGGTGGATCTAGGCCACGGTAGCTCATTCGTGATGGCCGACATACCGGGGCTAGTACGCGGGGCGTCGCAGGGCGCCGGCCTGGGGTTCAGGTTTCTCAAGCATGTGCAACGCACGGCGATCCTCCTGCACATCCTGGCGCTCGATCTCGGCGGACAGAACGATCTGCTCGACGATTTCGATGCGCTGCTCCAGGAACTCCACGCATTCGATCCTTCGATGGCAAAGAGACCCTCTCTCGTGGCCCTCAATAAATGCGATCTGCAAGAAACTCGGGAGGCGGAGGTTCCCCTGCGCGATGCCCTGAAAGAGCGGGGACTCGAACTCTACCCGTGTTCAGCCGCAACAGGAGAGGGATTGGGAGATCTCCGCGCCGCTATCGTGCGAAAGCTCACCGAAAGGGAAGATGACCAGTCGGACAGGCTAGAATGACGCAGGTGGAGAGGACATGGATCCGGGTCGCTCCAGAAGCGGCCTCAAGACCTCCGCCAGGGATTCGGAGTCCAGGGGCTTGGTCAGAAAGATCTTCACGCCCATCGACTTGAGCATATTGGCTTCACTCTGGCCCCCCCGGTCGGTGACGACGATGATCTGCAGGTTCTCTGTCTCGGAATCTCCTCGAATGGTGGCGACCATCTCGAAGCCGTTGATCTCCGGAAGGGCCAGGTCGAGCACCAGCACGTGCGGCTTGACCGATTCGATCATTTTCAGGGTCATGGGCCCGTCCGTGGCCGAATGTACGCGACAACCGGGAACCGCAGCTTTCGCCATCCCGTGCACCAGGGACCGAAAGTCGGGATCCGCATCCGCCACCAGGAGCTTGCCCCGGGTGTTGTTGGGGGTGGATCGAAAGGCGCGGTTGGGGCCGGAGCCGGACCTTTGCGTACGATGCCTGCCTGAAGCTGATCTCCCTCGGGGTGTGGACCGGTGAGCAGCGCTGTCCGGAGGAGCAAGAGAGGGGCGTCGATCGTGGGGCAGAGGCATGGCCTGGATATCCAGGAGATCTCCGAGAAGTTCTTCGCAATCCTGATATCGCTCGTGGGGCTCCTTGGACATGGCCCTCATGATCAAATGGTCGATGGCTTCGGGGATTCCCGGCCGCCTGGTAGACGGGAACACGGGGATCTCGGCGATATGCTTTTGAAGGATCTCCACCCAGGAATCTCCGCCGAACGGGATCGATCCGGTGATGATCTCGTAGAACGTGGCTCCGAGAGAGTAGATATCCGTGAGCCTGGAGCGATTGGCGTTGGGTTTGCCCTCCACCAGCTCGGGGGCTATGTAGGCCGGGGTCCCCGCAAGGGTTCGCATGTCGTCTTCTACCTGGACGTCACGCACCAGCCCGAAATCCATGATCACTGCGCGCATGGGCGCGGCCGTGAGCATGATGTTAGCGGGCTTGATATCACGGTGAATGGAGCCGGCCTGATGGAGGGCGTCCACGCCGTTTGCCGACTGGATCATGATGTCGACTGCATCGTCCATCGGAATGTAGAATCCCCGCCTGTTGTGGGAATCGATCAGCTGTTCCACCGTATCCCCGTCCAGGTATTCCATGACGAAGTAGGGGGTGCCCTTGTCCTCGCCGAACGAGAAAATCTGGGCCACGTTGTCGTTGCGAACGGCCGCCATGGCCACAGCTTCCTGTCGAAAACGGGTGCTGTACTCGGGGTCCTCGGCAAGCTCCGGCAGGAGGAACTTTACCGCCACCTTTCGCTTGAGGGAGGAGTCCTCAGCGAGGAAGACTGTTCCCATGGAGCCCCGCCCCAGCTCGTTTTCGAGGCGATACTTGCCCTCGAGTACGATACTGGACGGCATCATGGGATGTTCTGAATCGCTCTTGGGAAGCGGCAGCTTCTGATCTCTGTCGATAGGGCTGGGCATCTCGGTCACTGCCCTGGTCATCGGCCCCCGGGATTTTCTCCCCTCTCCGTCGCCATCAGAGTCAATTACGACGTTTCGATCCCATCCGTTGGAGGGGCTCGGCCTCGAAGGCCTTGGGGTGAAAAAGGCGCCGTCGCTTCCGCACCTCTCGCACCGTTTTTCGCCCTCATTGATCGGGGCACCGCAGACTTCACATCTCATGGCATCGAGCTACTCTCGTCGCGACCAATTGGCGGTTCCAATGTCACTGTATACTCTGAACACATATATTGACGATTGACAAGGTACCATAGTGTCTAAATAAAGAAAATGGTAAAATTAACGCAACTTTACAAGGGAAAAGGGGTGCCTATGGAATAGGCCATCAGAAGCGGCCGGTGAGGAACGGATTGTGCTTGCGTTCCACCCCGATGGAAGTGACAGGACCGTGGCCCGAATATGCCTTCACCGAGTCGTCGAGGGGCATCAATTTTTTCTGGATCGAATCGATCAGCTGCCTGTGGGAACCGCCCGGAAGATCGGATCTGCCGACGGAACCGGCGAAGAGCGTGTCGCCCACGAAAAGCACCTCGTCGAAGAGGAAACAGACGCCGCCGGGGGTGTGACCGGGGGTGTGGATCACACTGCCCTCGTGCCCTCCCACCTTCACCTTGTCTCCCTCTGATATCTTTACATCGATCTTCGGAATTTCCATGGGAGGCAACCCGAACATCCTGGCCTGGTCCGGCATGCTCGTGAGCATGGGAGCGTCAGCAGCGTGCATGGCGAACGGAATCGAGAGCTCCTTGACAATCGCCGCGACCGCGCCGGCGTGATCGAGGTGGCCGTGGGTATTGTAAATGGCTTCGACTTTCACGTTGTTGAAGTTCGCGGTCTTGATGAGCTTCCCGGCCTCGTCGCCGGGATCGATGAAGATACCGGTCATCGTCTGGTCGTCCCACACCAGGTAGCAGTTTTCCTGAAACGGTCCGTTGACGATGGTTTCAATTTTCAGGGGCATGTCGCGACCTCCAGACTCAGAATATGAAAGCGATACCGATTGAGATTACCGGGAACAACAGCTCGCCGTCCTTGACCTTTCCATCACGGATTATTTTCTCATCGTACCAGTAGTAGAGCGCCAGGAGTTGGATCTTCAGCGCAACGTGCTGGCCTATACCGATGTGGGCGCCGGCGCCACCGCCCAGGATCCAGGCACTCACGGCCGCATAGCCCTTGTCCGGGTCGTCGGTTCCTCCCCACTGGAAGTTCCGACCGCCGGTCAGAATAAGGTACGGCGCGAACTTTGTGGAGCGCAAGATAACGAACTTGAGGAACGGCAAGGTGGTGAAGCTTTCCGGGTACTCCAACTCGTCGGAGAAGATATGGGTGTAACCCAGGTCGATCCCGGGGGCCAGTCGATTTACGACGTAGTAGGCGAAGGCGCCGCCGATGGCCAAGTTGAAGGTGCCGCCGGATCCGTAGCCGCCGAGGCCAAGGCCGAGTTCGATGTCTCCCTTCGCGAACGGTTTGCCGTCCGGGAGATTGTCGAGGGCTTCCTGAAGTGCGTCGTCATCGTAATCGTCGTATTCATCGTCTTCGAGTTCCACGTCGGGAACGAACGGCTCCTCGAGGACAGGCTCCTCGAGGACAGACTCCTCGGCCACCACGGGCTCGGGCGCTCCGGCATCTGCGGGCTCGGGCGCTCCGGCATCCGGTGAAACCATATCCTGAGCAAATCCGGTCTTTGGCAATGTGAACAGGGCCGCAAACGCCACAATCATGATGACCGTTGTTCTGTACATGAACGGGATAATAACCCGTTTGTGCCGGGGCGCAACCGGCGTCTTTCCCGATTTCGTGTTATTGTCTTCTCGATGAATATGTCATGCCCCAACTGCAATCTCGTGTACGATCTTTCCGTTTACGAGCCCGGTCAGCGTTGTCGCTGCCAATGCGGTCAGGTCCTCGTGGTCCCGGACGAGATGCCCGAGTTTCGCGCGGCGAGATCTCTCCATTGTCCCAACTGTGGCGGCGCCCTGGAGAGGGGACGACCGGATTGTTCGTTTTGTGGGGCGATGATCGATCTGACCGACACACGACTGACCACGTATTGCCCTTCATGCCTCTCCATGAGCAAGGAGGGCGCCAGGTTTTGCTCCGAGTGTTCAAAACCCATCGGCGGCGCGGTCGAGAAACCCCAGGAAACCGGCGAGCTATGTCCTCGCTGCGTGGTGAAAATGCGCAGGCGGGTCGTCGGCGATCACCACCCTCTTGAGTGTCCGATCTGCTGCGGTCTCTTCGTGGATGCCATGGATCTGGACACGATGATCTCCGATCAGGAGAAGAAGGTGGGGGCGAGCGCGGGGCTCGCGGGTGAGAAACCGGTCAAGGCGGAGCTCGACCGGCAGAAGGTGGTCTACCTCAAGTGCCCGGTCTGCGACAAGATGATGAATCGTCTCAACTACGGGCGTCTTTCCGGCGTAATCATCGACTACTGCCGCGATCACGGATACTGGCTCGACTCGGGCGAGCTGGAGAAGATCGCCAGATGGGTGGCCACCGGCGGCCTGGTCAAGAAACGACAGCGGGAAATCGATGACCTGGAACAAGAAAAGGCTCGGCTCTCCACCGCGGTCATCGCTACAGGGGGGGGGTATTCGGGAGGAGACAGCGAGATGCGCGAGGATGTCTATCTTGCGGCAGGCGTGGGCTCGGGCCTCATGAAGCTCATCACCGGCCTCTTCGACTGATCACTTTATCTTGCCTTCTGCGGCCCCGGGCTCGTTGAGCACCCGGTAGACCTCATTGTCCCTGAACAGCTGGACGAGGTCTCCGTCGATGTGATGGTCCTTGACCTCGAAATCCAGGATCTGCAACGCGCGCTCCAGTGAGACGGCCTTCTTGTACGGGCGATCCGCCGCAGTCAGCGCGTCGAAGATGTCCGCCACGGCCATGATTTTGGCCGGCAGGGGGATCTCATCCTCCTTCAGGCCGTATGGATAACCCGTGCCATTTAGCTTCTCGTGGTGCGCGCCCGCGAAAAGGGGGAGGTTCTTCATGGATTTGCCCCACGGGATCTTCTTGAGAAACGAGATGGTGTGAGCGGCATGGGACCGGATCTCTTCGAGCTCCTCGGGGGTGAGGCTGCCCTTCGCCACGAGCAGCGCTTTGAGCTCCTCTGCCTCCAGGTACGGTTGTCGCTTGCCGTTGAGATCGAAGTAATTGCGAGCGGCCACTTCTTCTACCTTCTTGAAATCGCCTTCCGGCAGGATGGTGGGCTCGTTGGCCGAACTGATGATGCGCCAGCACTCGTCGATCTCGCTGAGCGCGCGCTGGGATCCGTGGTCAAGAATGGCCAGCTCCTGGTCCGGCGTGCCCTCCTCGATCATCATGAGGCGCCGCTGTAAGTGGTCGTTCTCGATGGAACGTCTGATGAAATCGAACCGGGCGCGGACGATTTTGAGGTTGGGCGGATATAACTTCTTGGCCTTGACGAGCACCTCCTCGCGAACGCCGACCTTGCCGAAATCATGCAACAGGGCGGCGGTCTCTATTTCCTTCAGAATCTCGTCGTTGAACTTCACGTCCGCGTACTTGCCTTCGGATTGATTATGGACCACCTCCGCGAGCCCGCGCGTGAGCGAGGCCACCCTGAATGAGTGTCCCGAGGTGGTAGGGTCCCGCTGCTCGATGGTGTGTACCGAGGCGCGTACGAATCCATCGAAGATCCTCTTTATCTCCGCGTACAAAAACGCGTTCTCCATGGCCACCCCGGCCTGGGAGGCGAGGGTCTCCACCAGGTCCTTGCCCCGCGCGTCCATCGGCACGACCTCTCGATCGAAATCCCCAGGGGAGAGGAGCCTGGCCGACGGGTTTTGTTTCTTGTTGATGAGCTGGACCACGCCGAGGACTTCGCCCACCTGATTGATCATCGGAACCGCGAGCACCGAGCAGGTCCGATACGCCATGCGCTCGTCCCAGGTGGAATCGAACTTGTAGGGCGCCTCCTTCGGGATGTTGTGGACGTCCGGAATATCGATGGAACGTTTCATCACGACTGCCGCTCCGGCGATGGAATCTGCCGAGACGGGCATGACGAACTCCCTGGACTCGTATTGGATGCTGTCGTTCTGGGAGAGCTTGAAACGAAGCTGCGTCTTGTCGTCATCGTCGGGGTTCGCCTCGACGACGTAGATGCTTCCCGCGTCGGCTCCAATCAGGTGGCGGCTCTTTTCGAGGATCATGCCCAGCAGCGAGTCCACATCTTTCTGTGCGCTCAGGCTCTTGCCGATCTCGATGATCTCCTTGAGCTCGTAGTCGCGTCTGCGCAGACTCTGCTCCCGATCGACGCCGTCAACCTTGAGGCTGTGCACCAGGAGGGCGTTGGTGATCGAGCGAAAGAGGTTGCCCGACCGGGCGTCGCGGGTGAACACCTCGAAATAGTCTCCATCGGGAGCGTCGTCGTAGTTGGCCGCGATGAGTATGCGCGGCCTGTCTCCAGCGTCCGAGGCGGTGCATCCGTCCTCCTCGATCAGTACCTCGCCGCCGTCCGTGCCTTGCGAGATTTGCAGGGCTCCTTCCGGAAGCTTGGCCACCGTCCAGCCGGCATTGTCAAGCCGCCGTCCGAGGCAATCTTTCAACCACTCTTCAAGACTGGTGCGCGTCATCGTCTTCGTTCCCGTCTGATCGCGTCGTTACCCCGTTGCCGCGATCCGCATAGGCCTTGATAATATCTTGAACGAGAGGATGTCTTACCACATCAACTTCCGTAAAGCGGCAAAAACCGATCCCTTCCATGTCTTTCAATACATGCTCGGCATCC
The DNA here is from genome assembly GCA_030591725.1 of Deltaproteobacteria bacterium. Classification (GTDB taxonomy): domain Bacteria; phylum Myxococcota_A; class Polyangia; order JAAYKL01; family JAAYKL01; genus JAUVAN01. The sequence goes on along the minus strand of JAUVAN010000002.1, from coordinate 8,509 downwards.
ACCAACCCCGACGCATCGGAGCCCGGAAGGTCGATCTGGCTGGTGTCGCCCGTGACCACGGCCTTGGACGAGTACCCCAACCTCGTGAGAAACATCTTCATCTGTTCTATAGTCGTATTCTGAGCCTCGTCGAGGATCACGAAGGCGTCGTTCAGGGTCCTGCCGCGCATGAACGCGAGCGGCGCTATCTCTATTTGTCCCTGGGCGATGAACGCTCCTGTACGATCCGGATCGAGCATATCGTGCAGGGCATCGTAGAGCGGCCTCACGTACGGGTTGATCTTGTCGACCATGTCGCCGGGCAGAAACCCCAGGCGTTCGCCTGCTTCCACAGCCGGTCGCGCCAGGATGATCCGTTTCTTGCGATGGCTCATCAGCTCCGACACGGCCAGAGCCACCGCCAGATAGGTCTTGCCCGTTCCTGCGGGACCTATGGCGAAAGTGAGATCGTTATTTCGGATCATATCCACATAGCGCTTCTGGGCGAGCCCCTTGGGTGTGATGAGCCGCTTGCCGGTCGTCACGTGGACCACGTCGTTGAAGATACGGTCGAGCCTGGCTTCCTTGTCCTGCACAAGGATCCGGGCTCCCCGAAGGACGTCTGCCTCCTTGAGGCGTCGGCCGTCCTTGCAGATGAGGGCCAGCTGGTCGATGAGCCGCAAAGTGGTGATCACCGCGTCCGCGTCTCCCTTGACGAAGACAGTGTCACCTCGCTGCCCCACGGTGACCCCCAGCTCCTTTCCTATTATCGAGAGGTTCTCCGATCTCGGACCGAGCACCTTCATCAACAGATCGTGATTATTGAAGGTGTATTCGTCGGACAAGACGGAACTGCTCACGGGAATGCTGGACACGACTTTTGGCACAATAAATGAGTATCCCAGCCCGCACCCGGTGTCCAGCCCGGTCGGAAGGTCTTGGCGATGGTAGAGTCCCGTCGCACTCCAAAGTCCACTTTTCTTCGTCACATTATCGCTGTATGATGCAACTACAGTGGAAAGAGTCATCGTTTCAATAATTTCATTGATGAGGAGGGATCCATGAAGAAGTTACTATTTGTTTGTATTTTGATGTCTTGTTCAGTTGCCGTGCTACCCGGCTGCGGAGATGACGACGACGGGGGAAGTGGCGATATCGACACCGACACGGATACCGACACGGATACGGACGCCGACACGGATTCAGATACCGACGCGGATACGGATACTGACTCAGATACCGACTCGGATACCGACTCGGATACCGACACCGATACTGATGAGGAGTGTCCGCCAACTGACTGCACGGGCGCTGACATGTGGTTCGACGACATCAGTTGCCTTTGCTGGCAGAATCCCTCGACGACCCTGCCGTTGGATTCAATGACGGGCGGGATCTCATTGTGTGCTGCATTGACGCTCGGTGGATTTACCTGGGAATTGCCGACCATCGATCAAGTGCGTTCGCTGATTCGCTGGGATACGTGCGTCACCGATTGCGGTTGCGAAGAAAACGTTCCGGGCGGCGCTTGCGGGGTTACCGCCGAGTCTCCTGCCTGCCTGGAAGGACATCCGCTGGATACTTGTGAAACCTACTGCGAAGACTGCACGTGGGCCGAAGGTCCTGGAGCCCTGGGTTGTTACTGGGATGCCGCGATATTGGGAACATGTATGGGTGCCACCGTCCGCAGCTCCTCTGTTCAGTCCAACGATACCACGCGGGGATGGGGCGTCACATTCGAGTTTGGGAATGTTCAGGATGGGCCGAATGCCAATAATGGATGGATCCGCTGCGTGCGCGTGGAATCCTGATTCTACAACATCTACTCTACGACCAGTCGTGCAGGCCGTCGGCCACCGCGGGATATACGCAACCGTCCCAGTCGTGCGGTGCGTTGATTCCCCAGTCGCCCGTGTGACGGAAGTTGGTCACGCGGAACAAGGGAAACTCCACCGTAAACTCACTGGCGGGAACGACCAGGATCATCGCGTTGCCCGCGATGATGATGCGAGCGTCTGTGGTGAACGTAACCATTCCGCCTCCGGTCGCATCTGTCGCCGCGAGCGACCATCCTCCGGAAGGCGAATATTCCGCCACGTACCAGGTATCCGTGTTGTCGAAGAAATCGTTCGGATATGACACACTCGCCATGTAGTTGTTGCCCGTGACGCCGTCCTCGTCGAATACAAATCCGTACTGGTAGGTGTTCGTCGAGTCATCGAGGGGCATGTCATCAACCAATACGTTGAACACGATGATCGCATCCCCGGATGGGAACGTTCCGGCGGAGGGCGGGCAGATCGTGTATCCGTTGGGTCCGTCGCCGCACGGGAAGTCGGTCATGTCCTTGCCGTCGATCTCGGCGCCGAAAAGCTCCAGAGCCTTGGAGCCCGAAACGGGCGCTGATACCGGCGCGATGGCCTGGGTTTCAGTCTGATCGTCGTTGGTCGGCTTGGAGGGAACGCTGTTCGACGAGTGCAGGATCTGGTTTATTACGACCCGCAAGAGTGCCGAATTACAAAACTCTTCTTCGGTGATGCCGAGTTTCAGCGCTACCGCCAGTGCCGCCGCTGTCTCTCCTTCAACATCGTCATCGCAACCTTCGTCAGTACTTGCGTCCGGACCGCCGTCGGGCGGTGAATACAGTTCGCAGGTCACCTCGACCGTATCGGTGTTGGTGTGGTCGGTGACATCCTCGTCGGGAGAATCGAGGGTCCATTCGACCGTGATAGTGGTCGTCCCCACGGCAATACAGTCGTACTCAACCTGATATGACACATCGAACGGTTCCGGCAGCGTGGCCACGATGTTGGGATAGGTAAATTCCGTGTCCTCGGGAGGATCGGAATGCGAAGTCCAGTAGTCGGAAATAATGCCCTCCGGATCCTGAGTGAAAAGGATTGTGGTGGCGCGAGGGCTTACTGCGTTAAAGGTGCTCGTAATTTCTATGTCCAGATGAAACCTCCTCAATTCGTCGGCGCCCGACGCCAGACGCGTCACAGACTCAGGGCTCACTGTAAATGTAATCTCAGGAAAGGATTCGTATTCCTCGTCTTCATCACAACCTCCAGAACCACAACCTCCTCCACTGGTCATGATCCCTACCAACACAAGCAGCGATGCGGTAAAAACTAATTTCTTTGCTCTTCTATTCATTTTTCTTCCCCTCTTCCTACCGTTCAATCGGTAGCGGTAAGACGCTTCAATCCTGGCAGTAGTCAATATGTTCGCATTGAATAAATCCACCGTCGCAGAGAGGGTGTTACAATGTCAAGCATTTCTGGGGACGATTCACCATGTGCTCCCAAAAGCGATAAGAGAGCAGGGGTCAGTCACTTTTTTCAGGGGCAGGAGAGATCGGCGTACTCGGTCGGAATGGATGTTTCTTGCGCGGTGGTTCCCGCAGTACCCGGCGCACCGGCGTAGCAGCTCGATCCGGAGGTGGCTGTTCCACCGGCGCCTGCCGAAGCCGTGAGTGTTCCGCTGAAGGTGCTCGCCGGCGAGAACAGTTTTACCCTGCCGCCGCCAGCGCCGCCGCCGCCCCAGGCCCAATCACCGGAAGCATCGCCGAGAGCTGCGCCGCCCGCCCCTCCGTCGGCCGAGATGGCGCCTGCGCCGATGATGGTTGCGCCGACGACAACTATTCCGCCTCCCGAACCGCCGCCGCCGCCCGCTCTGTAGCCGCAGGTGCTGGTGTTTGATGGTGGCAGCTCTCCGTTGGCAGTTATGAGCCCCTCAATTTCTGCCTCCCCCCTCGCCAGGATGAGGATCGCTGCGCCACCCGCTCCTCCATGGGCGCCTTCGTTGGTGCACCCCGCGGAGTTGCCTCCCGCGCCGCCCCCGGATCCCATGGTGATCTCCGCGCCGGTCTGTGTGTCGTAGGGAAGACCCACGGCGCCTTTGCAGTGGGACGAAGTGTCTCCGGAACAGAGGGCGCAAGTGCTTCCATATGTATCTAGCGGCTGGCCTCCCGAGCCGCCGTAACCTGCGCCCGAGCCGGCTTGCCCGACGTTGGCGCCCGGACCTCCTCCACATCCCTGTCCCGAACCTGAGCCACCGTTTCCGCCGGCAGATAGTGATGGTCCACCTCCGAGTTCACCGGCAAAGTCGCCATTGATCTCGCCAGTTCCCACGAGCCAGATATTCTCGGCCTTTATAGAAAGTATACCGCCCGTGCTCGCACCGTCATGAGGTGTAACTACGAGCATGCCCGCAATGTAGACGTCTCCCGTGTAGCAGAGATCACCGTCGAGGGTATGATTTTGACCGTCCGGGACGACGAGGTGGTCAGTGGTGTCGACGACTTCGGTGTCGCAAAAATCACCAACGCCGTCAGTGTCTTGATCGTCGTTATTACTGAAAGCCTGTCCGGGACAGTTGTCGCAAAAATCGGGCACCCCGTCACCGTCGCTGTCCACATTGTCATCGCCGCCGTCGCAGATGTCTTCGTCGTCGCAGACTCCGTCTGAATCTGAGTCGGGGCAGGTATCCGTGTCGGAATCGGTATCGGAATCCGTGTCGGAATCGGAATCGGTATCGGAATCGGAATCGGAATCAGTGTCGGAATCGGTGTCGGAATCGGTGTCGGAGTTACCACCTGTGTCTAATGTAGTAGTAGTACAGGCCGCTGACAGCATCGCCATCACACAGGAAATCCATAGTCCATTCAGCACAATTTTAGTCATGGTCGTCGATCCTCCTCCTGTAAACATCTTACCATTTTCGGTGTCAGTCACATTTTTCTTTCAGATGAGAAGGTCGATAATTTGACGGATGTCGCCCACGGGACTACATTGTAGGTAAATGTAGGATAAACACTCATGGAGGATAGTATGTCCATTGACCGTCGCGACAGATTCAGAGTGCAAGAGAGCAGGCTCATGACCGAGATCGTTTCAGAGAACCCGTTCGCGGCGAGCATCGTCAACCTGAGTTACACGGGGTTGTACACGGTGAAGCCGGTCACGTCCGGGAGGCGCGGTCCTCGGATCATCCAGATGGAGATCCCACTTCCCGAGGCCAGCGAGTCAATCTGGGCCACCGGTCGGATCATGTTCGAGGCGGTGGGCGAAAAAACCATTGGTTGTGGGATCCACTTCGAAAACATGCCCCGCTCCCATCGTTCGTTGCTCGGGGATTTCCTGGAGAATCGCCGCAGGCAGATCCTCGAGGGTATGATGCGGGAGATCCAGTGGAGAAAGGAACTCGCCGCCTACCCGTCCCCGTACATGGCGCCGCCTCCACCCGTACTGGAGGACACGGTGAGAATGTACCTGATCCCCGAACTGGCGTAACTTCAACGTTTGACGTTCTGACGCCGTTTGGCCTATCGTCCGTTCCATGCATTCGTCCGACTCAGGGGCTCCAGATGAGCAATCGTGAAGCAGTATCACGCCTTCTCGGTCGCGGCGGTCGCGTGCTGGTGACAGCTGCGGTTGCGCACTCCCGGGGGCATCGAGCCGGCGCGAGTCGCTGGAACGTGTTGTCCCGCGAAAACATCGCCGCCACCGACCAGATCCTCCGAGTGATCGAGGATGGTGTGGACCCCCGGGACATGGCCGTCGCCATCGAATCTGCCATGGGAAAAGAGCCGGCCACCGCGCCGCCTTCCTGGGCGAACCGTGTGTGGGACGAGCCGGGTATCATTTCCGAGATAGGAGCGGCCGTGGGCGATTCGATCCTGCGTCCCGCGACGGTGGGCGATCGTGAAAAGGGTCTCGCGGCGCTGGCCATCGCCATCTGCCGCAGCATGGACGGCGCGGAAGCGCTGGCTGCCAGATTGCCCGCAGGGGACGGTGAGCAATTCCTGCGAATGGCCCGCCTGGCCCAGGCCACGGTAGAGGCCGGCGAGCCTAGTGGGATGCGCTCCAGGATACGGGTGTTTCTGGCGGGAGGTGGTTGATGGGCAGGATCATCAAGGCGGCGGATCTGAAGAAGAGGCCTCGGAGAATCGGCGAAGAGTCCAACAAAGAGGTCGAGGAGATCCTGAGGGACGGTCCTCTTGCAGGCGAGATCCTCGCCAGATCACGTCACAAGGTGATCGATCTCGCGGTTGCGATCGCCGCGCGCATCGTCGCCGAGAAGATCTCCACCGATCCCGACGTGTTGAACGGGATATACGAACGCGCCATGGAGCAGATCGGTGACCTGAGCCCGGCGATCATCCGCGTTCACCCGGAAGACCGTGCCGTCTCTCGGATCGACGATCTCGCGACAGCCCGTGGGTTCAGCGTGGTGGAAGATCAGTCGGTCGGTTCCGGCGGGTGCGTGGTGGAGGCCTGCGGAGTGACTGTGGATCACCGGATCGACGCGTTGCTTCGAACAATGAAACGGGCGATGGAGCGAGGCGAAAGGTGAGCGAAACGCCCCCTGAAAAAGAACGTCGGGAAAAGCCGGAAAAACGGTCCGGTCCGGCGCTGAACATCGCCCTGTTCTTGTTAACTCTGTTGACGGTCTTCATTGCGGGCAGCGGGATCCAGCTGCTCATCGAACACACGATGCTCATCAAATACACGATGCTCACCGGAGAGAGCGTTCCACCGTCCGCCTGGTCGGATTCCGTGGCGAACGGCCTGGCCTATATGACTACCCTGATGGGCATCCTCCTCGCCCACGAGTTCGGTCACTACACCATGGCTCGACTGAACAAGGTCGACGCATCGTTGCCGTACTTCATCCCCGCGCCGTACCCGATGCTCCTGGGAACCTTCGGAGCCCTGATTGTAATGCGCGGGAGGATTCGATCTCGTAACGCGCTCATGGAGGTCGGCGCCGCCGGTCCCCTGGCCGGCATGATCGTCGCGGTGCCCGCACTGTTCCTGGGGCTGAGCCTGTCCCCGGTGGAGCCGATCCCGGCGCAGGGACTCATGGAAGGGCAATCCATTCTCTACATGTTTATCAAGTGGGTTGTCGTCGGGCCCATTCCCGAAGGTCACGACGTGATCCTTCATCCCATCGCATGGGCCGGCTGGGTGGGTTTGCTGGTAACAATGCTCAACCTGTTTCCCATCGGGCAGCTCGACGGGGGGCACATCTTCTATGCGCTCTTCGGCGACCTCCACGCCAGAGTGTCCAGGTTGTTCCACCGTTCGCTCTTCGGGCTGGGCTTTTGCGTCATGGGTTACGAGGCCTGGAACGCGGTCGACCGGGGCATGATCGGGGAGAACCTCTTTTTGTCCTCAGTGCCCGGCTTGCAGTGGATCTTCCTGGGCGGGTTACTCGCGCTCGTTCACCGCCGTCGGGGGTTCAAGCATCCTCCCACCGACGATGACACGCTCTCGCCCACGCATCGGGGCATCGGGATCCTTTGCATCGTGGTCTTCGTGTTGATCTTCATGCCCGTGGTCTTGCGACCGATCATCTGAGTCATCGTCAGCAAATGAAATCGTTTTTCAGAGTTGGTCAGAACTTTTACAGCTGCCTTTCCCTATCAATGTTAGAGTGTTCCCAATTTCAAAACGAAAGGTCAGGCAAATGAGGTACCTGCTCTTAATGGTGCTGGCAACCGCGCTGGTTTGCGCCGGGTGCTCGGGCGACTCGTCGGGTGGCGACGACGGCGGCACGACCGATGGCGACACCGATACCGATACGGACACGGATTCCGATACAGACACCGACACGGATCTAGACACTGACACCGACACGGATACAGACACTGACACCGACACAGATACAGACACTGATACGGATACTGACACCGACACTGATACCGATTATGACGCCGGGCCGGATGGCTCCACCCCCACGGACTGCACAAGCGGAGTCTGCTGCGATACGTCGACCAGCCTATACCATCCGTCCACATATCCCTGCGATGTGACGACCGCATACTCCTGCACCGGCGCCATTTGCGGCGCCGACGCACAGGAGCAGGACACGATCCAGTACTGCAGCGGAACAAGCGAGCTATGCAACGGAAGCATCGTGCCGGGTGGCTGGATAATGGTGGAGGATTGCGCAATCGACGCCATTTGCGAATACGATACAACGGATTCCTGGTGCACGAATTGCCCGGGTGGATGCACTGGAGTGGCGTGCGATCCGATTTGTACTTCGGCTCCGAACTGGACCGAGCACACAGTGGATGGGGCATTCAATGGCGCCCATTCTTTATACGCGGCAGATGTTGACGGGGACGGCGACATGGACGTACTTGGCGCGGCGGCATTAGCCTCTGACATCACCTGGTGGGAGAACACTGCGGGCGACGGCACCGCCTGGACCGAGCACACGGTGGATAATTTCTTTGACGGGGCCCGTTCGGTATACGCAGCGGACGTTGACGGAGACGGCGACATGGACGTTCTCGGCGCGGCGTCAGGCGCCGATGACATCTCCTGGTGGGAGAACACTGCAGGTGACGGCACCGCCTGGACCGAGCACACGGTTGATGGGGCATTCGACGGCACCACATCGGTATACGCAGCGGACGTTGATGGAGACGGCGACATGGATGTGCTCGGCGCGGCCGTCAGCTCCGACGAAATCACCTGGTGGGAGAACACCGCAGGCGACGGCACCGCCTGGACCG
>JAUVAN010000006.1 GCA_030591725.1 Deltaproteobacteria bacterium | reverse complement strand
TCCCACTCGTACGCGGCGACGCTCCCCTCCCCTGCGGCGACCACCAGCTCCACTATGCCGTCTCCGTCCAGGTCCGCGATCACCGAGGGCGCGTAGACCCTTCCCATATGCTGATCGTCGTGCGGAATCGTGAAGAGAAGGTTTCCCGAGGTGTCCCACACCCCCACATCGTAGAAGGGCGCGATGATCTCCTTGGTGCCGTCGTTGTCCAGGTCGTAAACCGCCGGGCTCGAGAACCAGCCCGTGTTGCCGATGGACAGGTTCATGAGGAACTCGGGCTTGCTCACGGACGTATCGCCGCCCACGTCCTCGCATGTCGGATTGTAAGTCTTTTCATCGCTGCATCCGCCCACAAGCGCCGCGAACGCAAACGCCGCGAGCACCGCAGTCCGAACACACATTTCCGTCTTGTAAAAAGGCATGCACACCTCCCCTTTGTCGATGACTACATCTTATATCAGCTTGGTGGGAAAGGTTGTTCAAGAAATGACAAACGCAAAAAGAGTACATCAGAATGTTTCGTAATTACCGCGTGAGTTCGTGACTAAGGTAGATGTGCTAAAATAATAGAACACGACAATCATTCAAGGAGCAGAACATTATGTTCAAGACACTTTTTTTTGCCCTCCTGGTCGCGTTGTTCGTCGCGAGTTGTGAGTCCAAGAGTGAAGTAGGCATCGGTGATGGATCACCGGACACCGATACCGATGCCGATACTGATGGCGATTCGGATTCCGACTCCGACTCCGATTCCGACGGAGATACCGACGGAGATACCGACGGAGATACCGATTCGGAGTGCGCCGAGATAGAAACCGAAGCCGACAATGTCCTCGAACCCGTGGACATCATAATTGTCGTGGACAACTCCGGGAGCATGACGGCGGAATCCGGGTTCGCCCAGACAAACCTGAACTCCTTCTCAACCCAGATCACCTCGAGCGGAGTGGATGCCCACATCGTGCTCATTTCCGCTGACACCGATCAGGACGCGGATGAAGGAATTTGCATCGCTGCCCCCCTTGGAAACGGCACCTGTCCCAACGACACCAATCTGCCCAACTACCTCCACGTCGCTCAATCCGTAAGCAGCACGGACGCTCTTTCCCAGATCGTCAACACCTATACGCAGTGGCAATCCATGCTCCGCGTCGGCTCACACAGGCACTTCATCGTCATCTCTGACGACAACTCATCCGACACCGCCGCGTGGTTCACCGGTCAGCTGGCCGGCCTCGGCATCAACGAATTCATCTTTCACGCCATCACTGCGCCGGTAGACGACATGACGCCGGTATGCGTCCTGAACCCGGCCGCGCATCAGTGCTGCATGTTGGTGTTGGGATTTGGAATCTGCATCGCCGCCGGTCACGGCGTCGTCTACGAAGAGCTCGTCACCCAGACCGGAGGGATATGGGGAGATCTCTGCCTCCAGAACTTCGGACCGGTTTTTAACCAGGTGGCCACGGTCGCCACCGACGTTTCCCTGGTCTGTGAGTGGGTCATCCCCGATCCGCCCATCGGCGAGGTCTTCGTCTCCAACATGGTAAACGTGGACTACATTGACGGTAGCTCTGTGACCCACCCCATCGGCTACGTGGCGTCGCCCGGCGACTGCTCTTCCGTTACCCACGGCTGGTACTACGACGATCCTTCGAACCCCACGATGATCTACGTCTGCCCGCAGACATGCGACTGGATTCAGCTCGATCCGGACGCAAAGATAGTCATTAAATTCGGTTGTGAGACGGAAGTGGCGATACCCGAATAGGCAGGTCTGTGTAAAAAAGGAAATGGATATGAATAGAAACTTCAGACTCACAACTTGTATCACGTCGCTGCTCTTGCTCGGCGCCCTTTTGATCACCGGCGCCTGTCAGAAAGAAAGCGACAGCGACGAAGTCGACGCCGGCACCGACGGAGACACCGATACGGACACAGATACTGACACGGATACCGACACTGACACCTGGGTCGATGCCTACACAATGCCCTTCGAAATAGACTGGTTCGAATGGGCCAACGTACCCGACGAGGCAGAAACTCCAACGGTGGAGACATTCGCGGGCAAGGTCTTGCTCCTCAACTTCTTTCAAAAGTGGTGACCAGGCTGCTCAAGCGTTGGAGTTCCGACGCACCAGGCAGTAATCGAGTCCGTAGGTGACGAACCCGACTTTGTTCATCTCTGGCTCCACACTGTGTTCGAGGGTTTCTATACAAATACCTTTGCTTCGGGTCTGACCTATCTCGAGGACGATCACGGCGAGGTGGACCCATTCTACGGCTATTCGGCGGGCACTGAAGGCAACCCTCCGGAGATCTTGCAGAACTACACCTCCGACGGCTACCTGGGCACACCGTTCACCGTGCTCGTGGACCGATACGGAAATATCCTTCTCGAGGACTTCACAACAAACCTGACCGGCACACAGATTATCTCGGAGGTGGAAGACGCCCTGGAGGAGTAGACCTTATCAAGAAACGATGAACCCCAATCCTCTCCCGCAGGTTCCCCCGTCCCTTCGGTATGAGAAGAGTTCCCCGGAAAAGCAGCTGTTGCACGCGTCGAGTCGCTCGATGTTGGGTGTGGTGAGCCCGGCGCCGATGAGGGAGACCTCCACCGCGAAGGAGAGATCCAGCTGGAACTTGCCCGGCTTTCCCTTTACCGGATCGCACGACTCGGGCATGAGCCGCGCAACGTCGTCGCCCACCTCGTAGCACATGAGGCAGATGCACGGCCCGACGGCCGCCAGAATGGACCCGGGGCTCGCACCGAGCTCGCTCATCTTCCGCACGGCGTTTCGCGCCACTCCCTTTGCTGCTCCCCGCCAGCCCGCGTGAATGGCCGCGACCGCGCCCGTCTCCGGATCCGCCAGCAACACCGCCGCGCAGTCGGCCGTCTGGATCGCGACGACTGTCGAGTTCTTTGGAGTCACGATTGCGTCGCCCTCCACCGATGGGGGGACCGTCCAGTCTTCCTGCGCGATCTCGCCCCCGTCGATCGCATCCACCCCGTGAACCTGCTTCACCCTGGCAAGCGGCATGTCGACCCCGACATTTTCTTTGAAGAGCCGCAGGTTTTGCGCCACCTTCTCGGGATCGTCTCCCACGTCGTGAGCCAGGTTGAGCGACTCGAAGGGCCCCTCGCTCACGCCCCCTGCCCGCTTCGTGAACCCGTGTTTTTCAAACCCCGCAGCGTCCAGGAGCTTCGATTTGTACATTTGAATCATGGGGTTGATTCTAATGCTTGAAGGCGCGCTGGCCGGTGAACACCATGGCCACCTGCGGATCCGCCTCGTTGCACGCCGCGATGACCTCCTTGTCGCGGATGGAGCCTCCGGGCTGCGCAATGGCGGTTATCCCCTGTCGAATCCCCACATCGACCCCGTCGCGGAAGGGAAAAAAGCCATCCGAGATCATGCTCGAGCCCAGCAACCCACCGTTGACCTCCGCGGTCTGCGCATCGATTGCCTCCCTGTCGGCGACCTCCCGCTCGCCTCGCTCCATCTCCAGCGTGAAAACGTTGTACGGAACACCGTACCGCTCGAAGCAGATTCGATCTGCGTGCTTGGTGTACGCCTTGGCGACGGCGATCTCCGCGCAACCCACCCTGTCCTGCTCGCCCGTGCCGATGGCGACCGTGACGCCGTCTTTTACAAACAGCACCGAGTTTGAGGTGACTCCCAACTCCAGATTCCATCCAAAGATGAGGTCGTCGTACTCCCTGGGCGTGGGCTTCCGCTCGCAGGCCACGGGGTTCTTCTTGCTGGATGTCTGCGCGGGCAGGAAATCATCGGACGATACTATCTTGCTCACCGGCGATTGCTGCACGATGATTCCGCCGTCGATCAGTGATTTGAAGTCCAGAAAACGCGCATCCTTGTAATCTCCGAGCTTGTCGATACCGGGGATCTCGACGATGCGCAGGTTCTTGTTTCCCGCGAGCAGTTCGACGGCGCCGTCCTCGTACGCGGGCGCCACGACCACTTCTACAAAATTACCTGCCAGGAACTCTGCCGCAGCCTTGTCGATGGGGCGATTGACGGCGACGCATCCGCCCATGGCGGCCAGACGATCGGCCATGAAAGCCCTTTGCACCGCTTCTGAGGCACTGTCCCCGCGAGCCGCGCCACAGGGATTGTTGTGTTTCATTACCGCCGCACAGGGGCGATCCATGAGGTACTTGAGCAGGTTGAGGGCTGCGTCGATATCCGTGAGGTTTATCTTCCCGGGGTGCTTTCCGAACTGGACCAGCATCGATTCGTCGAGGGCGGATACCAGCCCGCGCTGCGGATCGATGAAGCCGCACTCGCCCAGGATCAGATTGCCGTTTACAAGTTCGTAGAGGGCAGACTCCTGACCGGGGTTCTCTCCGTAGCGCAGACCTCGCTCGACCTCCTGCCCGTCCTCCTCGATTTTCCACGTTCGCTTGCGATACACGAGCCGTTGCTCACCGAAAGAGACGGTCATCTCATCCGGAAAATGATCGGGAACGATGGTCTTGTAGCTCTTTCTCAGATTTGCCATGGATTTTCTCCCTCAGCGCTTTTTTTTCTTTTCGGAGGAACGGGATGACGAACTCGAACTGGAACGAGACGATGAACTCGACCTGCTCGAAGAATCTGAATCCGACGAGCTTCGACTCTTTGTATACCGCACGCTTCCGCTGGAATCGGACGGAGGCGCCCCGTAGTGTACCGGAGGATCGCTCGTCTGCGATGCGATGCCCCCCTGGGTGATGTGCTTGACCGACCCGGTATACGCGTAGTAGCCACCATCCCGGTAATACACGTAGAAATAGGGGTAATGATACCAATATCCGTGAGACCAGTAGACCCAGCAACCGTGGCAGTAATAGACCCAGTGATCGTTGTACCACATGCGGGGACAGCCGCAGTTGCGATAGTCGCAATCCGGGGCGAGAGCCACGTCCAGACGTTCTCCCTGATACTCGCCGTCCGGGACGTACTGGGCCACGATCGCCTCGTATGATGGGTAAGTCGATTGATACGACGGACCGCACCCGATGACACCGAGCGCCATGAGCGCCACGAAGACGAATAAGATTTTGAGAGCATTACACATGCCCGAACGTCCGTTTCAAAAGACACTATTCGCAGTCGAGAATAGCAAGGGACGTTGATCATGTCGACTTGGTTACTCAGGGGTGTCGCCCGCCTCATTTCCCTTCTTTCATGGAAGGGAGCGCAGTCATTTGGCGCCTTTCTCGGGCTCGTCTGGTTCCATCTGCTGAGGATCCGAAGAGGCCAGGTTCGGCGCAACCTCGCCCTGGCCCTGCCCCATCGCGCGACCGAACACTACCGGATCTCCCGTGCCGTCTATCGAAACATGGGGATCTCGGGCATCGAGCTGTTCAGGATGCGGTCGATGAGCGGCGAGGACATACTTGAAAAAGTTCGCAACCACGGCCTGGAGCGATACGAAGAGGCCCTGGCTCGGGGCCGAGGAATTATCGTTGTGACCGGACATTTCGGCAACTTCGACCTCCTTGCCTGCTCCCAGGCGCTGCGCGGCGTCCGGCTGGCGATCGTATCGAGGGATCTTCACTCCAGGGGCAGCAACCGTTTCTGGATGGAGACACGACAATCCAGCGGACTGACCATCTTTCCGGACGTCGGCTCGGCCCGGTCAATCCTGAAATGGCTCCGTTCCGGCAACGTGCTTGGGCTGGTGGTCGACCAGCGCACGGGCCCATCGGAGGGCGGGATCATCTCCCCCTTCCTCGGACAGGACGTCTGGACCTCGACCGCCCCGGCGAAGCTGGCATCGAGAACCGGCGCTGCCCTGCTTCCGGTGCGGATCGAGCGCAGTGAAGACGGCGACCACGACCTGTTTGTCGAAAGGGAAATCAAGGTGCCGGACGGTCTCTCCGAAAACGATCAGGTGGCCCGGGTGACGGCCGAGATCAATGATGTTCTGGAGAAGTGGGTCAGGGATCTCCCCTCCAGCTGGATGTGGCTTCACAAGCGATTCGACCGTCCGGACAGGCGCCATGAGAAACAATGACAAGATCGACATTGCTTGAATTTCAGATGGGGGCTTGAGTCACGGGTTACGACAAGATAAACTGCCGTCTGGATTGAACCCGGCTGCCGCGAGCCGGAAATGTACGTTACGGAGGAGTCCAATGAGAACATGGCCCATTTCTCTTGCACTCATTGTCTTGCTCGGATGCAGTCTCAACACGGGATGCGATGACGAAGGCGGTGGCAACGCAGGGGATCTGATCGGAACGTGGTTGCGAGTGAAGACCCTGCAGGTGGTCAACAACGTTCGGAAAGACACATGGACGCTCACCTTCGAAAAGGACGGCACCTTCCTTTTGCTGTACCAGCACACCGACAACGAAGAAGAAACCCCCCTCGCTCCGATGGCGAGCAGGCAGGGTCTATACTCTGTTGACAGCAACGGCGTCATAACCGTCGAGGGCGACTGGCTGGACATGACGTCCGAGGTAACGGCGCTCGGCGATCTGGACGGCAACTTCTTTACGTTCACGCAGGAGACCATGTTGTTGTATGACGAGGCCAGGGATCTGCTCTTCTTCGGCCCGGATTTTCACAATGGCTCCATATACATGCAAAGCCCTGAAGGCACGAGCAGGGACGGATACACCCTCCTCAAAAACATGGGCAACGCCGTGTACAGGCGCGAGGCTCATCTGGTTCTCTCCGAAGGTGCGGATGCCACGGCCAACGTGGTGGAGCAACGTGACGAAGTATACGAATATCAGATCAGCGGCGCGGACACCTGTGAGGGCACCTACTCGTACACCATCACCCTCAACGGTACCACCAACACCTCAGAGGGCACCATGCAGGGCTGCACATACACGTTTGACCCCAACATCATGGTGGAGGCTCCCGGCGGGGGACAGACACCGGTCGAGGCGGTTACTTTTTCGTACACAATGGACTCCAAGGCTGCCAGCGACAGCTTCATCAGCCTTGGCGAACATTACTTGAGCTACTACACGGGCGAACAGGCCAAGGCCATCGTCGAGGCCGCGTTTGTTCGAATTGATTAGAGACGGGGCCTTTTCCCCGCTCTTGACACTCTGGCCCGGGGCAATACCCTTCGGCCGTTTTTGAGGAGGTTTTCATGCTGCGATTCGTGGCGTTTGTCGCCGTCCTGGCGTTCTGCCTGAGCGGCAATCCAACACTCGCCGCCAAGGTCCAGGGCAAGATCGTGGTAACCAAAGAGCTGCGAGAATCCTTGTCCGAACTGGATGGCAAAAACCGAAAGGCGGCAAGCACCGGTTACTGGAACGAGCCCAACGGCGTGATCCAGGTCGATCCGCCTTTCGTCAATCCGTCCAGGGATCTCGGTGTGGTACTCATCAAGGACGGCGCCGCCGATCGGGGTCCGGACGATGTGCTCACTGTCAAAGTGCTTGCGGGCTCGCTTGAAAAGAACCTCGTCATCATTGAGCCGGGCACGAGGATCAAGTTCGTTAGCATCGACCCCTACGATCACGAGTTGTACTCGCCGGGAATGAAGAACTTCCTTCCGGAGAAGCAATCCAGAAACGCGTTTCGCCCCATCGATTTCCCCAAGGAAGGCGTTTTCGAGGTCCGCTGCAAGCTGTTCTCCCATTTCAAGGCGTGGATAGTCGTGACCAAATCGACCGACGTTCTCAAAGTGGACGCCAAGGGCGCGTTTACTCTCGAGGACATGGAGCTGGGCAAATATACTATCAAGGTGTCCCACCGGGGTGCATGGATCCATGAGCAGTCCTTCGAGATCGAAAAGGAGCGCGGCGAGATCAAGATGGAGATCAAGCTCACTCCGAAGGGCAAGGCGACCGGGAAGAAGAGTTCCGACACTGGCAAGAAGAAGAAGAAGAAAAACGGAAAGCAGAAGAGCCGCAAGGACAAGTAGTCGCTTGCTCGATCTGAAGAGGTTATATGTTTGTATCCAGGTTCTGGACTTTGTTACTCGCACTGGCCGCCGGCGTACTGCTGGCGGTAGTCTTGCTGGCCAAGGATCAATTAAACCGCGAGCGTGAGGAAAACGCGACCGCCATCCTGTTCAAGGAGTTGGACAAGACGGACATCGCGTTAAACCTGCAAGCCCGAAAGCGCCTCGACGTGCTACTCGCCGTTGCGGTCGATTCCGACATCAGGAAGATACTGACGGACGTTTCCAAGGATGCGGGAAAGGCCGAAAAGCATCGCCAACAACTCCTGACAGTACTGCGGGCTCGAAACAAGGATCTCAAACAGTACGCCGCAGACATGCTCATCGCCGTGGATATACGGGGCGACGTTGTGGTTCAGGTCGGCAAGAACCAGCGCGACCATGGACATAACATCGGCGGCTTCCCGGTGGTCGACAGCGCCTTGCGCGGCTATGTCAGGGACGACATGTGGAAGATCGACAACGAGGTGTTCATGATCGCCGCGAGGCCGGTGATCAACAACTCGCGATACGTGGGCGCCGTGGTTCACGCCATGAAGATCTCCGACAAGTTCGCCAGCGAGATCTCTCCGAGGGTTCAACTCGGATTCTTTGCGGGAAACCTGGTGATCGCAGTGGGGACGCCCAAGAAGGCCGAGGGAACCAAGCACGCCCAGGGCGCCTACATCGGCCAGCCCCTCGACACCGTCCTTGCCGACAAGCAATTCAAGGAAAAGGGGTACAGCGAGGTTCAGAAAATCTCCACAACTGATGGCGATTTCATGGCCATCTATTCCACGACTCGGGGAGAAGCGGCTTCCAATGACGTCGGGTTCGTCATCGTGACTCCCATCGAACTCATGGCAGACGCAACCTCTTTCTACAACCAGGCCGGCACCCAGGACCTCAATAATCTTCCCAGGGGGCTGATCATCACCGTAATCCTGCTAGCGATCCTGTTCGGTTGGGGGTGGAACTACCTGGAGGCCGAACGACCGGTCGCCACACTCCTGAAGAACATCCAGGCGCTGGAATCGCCAGATGCCAAGGACCAGCTGAATGTCTATCGATTCCGCAGGCGAATGCGCAATGTCGCATCGGCTATCAACAAGGTGATGGACATCAAGACCAAGGCCATTCTCGAGGCTGCGGGAAGTTCCTCCAAGAGCATCGACTCTATCCTCGGAAACCAGCAACCCGGCAGGCTGTCCTCCGCCTCGTTCAAGTTCGCCGAGGCGTCGGTTTCCGACATCCCCGATGCCCCGCCCCCTCCGGGCGCCGCGCAGCAAAAAGAGACTCCTGCCGCGCCGGCTCCTCCTGGAGGCGGCCGTGCGCCCATACCGCCAACGCCACCATCCGGCTCAAAAAAACCTCCCATGCCGCCACCTGCGCCGGCAGCCGCGATGAGCCCGGAGGATGAGCTTGCATACTTCAAGAAGACCCATTCGGATTTCGTCGCCCTCAAGCAGAAACTCGGCGAACCCGTGGATCAGCTCACCTTCGAGCGCTTCGAGGTCACCCTCAAGAAGAACCGGGACACGCTGATTGCCCGGTACGGATGCAAGTCGGTGACGTTCAATGTTTACGAGAAGGACGGCAAGGCATCCCTCAAGGCCACCCCGGTCAAGTAGAACATCTCACTGCACCGGGCGCCCGACAGGCAATATATACAGCGCTTTCTCGCCGGACCCGCATCCCAGAATACCCTCCACCTCCCGATCGTCGAAGGCGCCGATGGGAACCCCCGCCAGACCGAGGCTCACCGCCTGGAGCAGCACATTCTGCGCCGCATGACCGGCCTCCATGTATACATATCGGCGTCCCCGTTCACCGTATTTCTGCGTGGTCCGTGTCGCAAAACCGGTGATCACCACACTCGCCGGAGCGTTTCTGACCACGCTCTGCCCTAGCGCCGCCTCCGATAGATCCGCTCGAAGATCCCCCTGCACCACTTCCTTCAATGAATTCGACGACGGATCGTAATGCAACACGCCGTCAGCATTGACGAGATACACCTCCAGGGGATAGGTCGCCCCGGCCGAGGGGACCGACCTGTGCCCGGTTCCCGGTTCGGTGATACCCTGCGCCGCAAAAAGAATCTTCAACAACTCCTTTTCGCTCAACCGCTCATCCGAAAACTCCCGCACAGAGCGTCGCTTTGCCGCAACATCTTCGAAGGACATGGCGCCTCCCGTCTCGATCTTTGTTTTTATTTCACGAATTTCGTCGACTGGCCCGCATGAAGAGAGGACCGCGACCATGGCTATCACGTACCTTGCGCATCTTTTCATCCGGCTTCTCTCAGTTCTTCTTCAGTGCCACAATCCCTCGCCATATCACCACCGCGACAACAACTATGCCCGCCACTCCCGAACCCCATTGTCGCCATGAGAGATCTGACAATCGTCCATCGATCAACTCCATCACCGGAGCACGCACCAGCGCCACGCCCAGCACTGCGGCAAGGCCAAGCCATAGAAACGTCATTTTTCGCAACCGGTCCGTTGGATGATCAGGACCGCCATCAGGGGGCATGTTTCGTAACTTGAATACTACCCAGCCCAGTATCCCTACCGCCACGATTCCCACGACAATCAACTTGACGCCGCCCGCAAATCCCTCGACTTCATTCGTTGGATTGAACGCCACGCCGAGCGCTGCGGCCAGGACAGCCACGGAGCACGCCGCCAGATAGCTTTTTCGCGCTTCGGTGGAGCTGTCTTCAGTCATGGTCGTATGCAGTGGTATCCTGAAAGATTGACACTACTCTATGATCACATATGGCTTTGTTGTGGTCCCGGCGCCCCAGAAGTCAATGTCGACATACGACTCCACTTCCGTACCCAATCCGGTATTCACATCTATTGTAATGTACTCGTTCTCTCCGGTAAATCCGTAGATCTGATCTCCCCAGAAACCCAGCCCGAAGATCTGTATGAAGCCAGTGGCGCCAATCATAGTAGCCGCGCCGGTCTCCGGATCGATCTCGGCCAGCCAGTCGGACTCACACCCCGGCTGACTATATCCGGCGCCGCACTTCAGGGTCGCGTAAGTCTTGTGCTCGGCGGCACCCACCTGGATTGACACCACATCCCCCGAGGAGACGAAATCGTAATCTGGGGGGTCGTGATATCCCAGATGAATGAATATCTCGGAAATCGTCAGCCCTGAGGGATCCACAAGCACCCACTCCCCCTCCTCGACCGACGCAGCCACGAGTTTTTCTTCGCCGGGATCCTGGGGATCGACGCCCTCGACGTACGAAAGCGAGAAGAAGTGCGGCGAACCTGTCGGGAAATCGCACAATAGCAAACAAGCCGCCGTGTCCGTGTCCACGGTGTACAGGCCTTCCGCCGAGATCCCCACCATATCTCCATCGCCGGAAATGGCGATATCGTAGAAACCGGACCCTGCAGTGCACGGCCCACTGAAAGGACCAACCGACTCAAGAGTTCCACCTGCGAATGGATCGATGTAATACAGGTCTGTTCGGGTGTTTACGTAAACCAGGCTGTTTTGCGGTGGCTCCCACGGACCCGTATCCGTATCGGTATCCGTGTCCATGTCAGTATCTGTATCGGTGTCAGTGTCCGTGTCTGTGTCTGATCCTGCGTCGTTATCACTATCATCAACGCGCGAGACAGTCTGATCCGAGCAGCAAGCAAGAAAAACAGAGATAATGGTCAAGGATAAGAATTTCATCTTCTTACCGTAACGCCGTTTAGTCCCCGATCAAAGTGTTAACTGAGCCATCGTCAAGAACCGGGGTATCGAGTAGCCCCGGTTCCCAGAAGGTCTTTCTCTTCGAGGAAATCTATCATGGCCTCCACGAGTTGTGGCCCGTTGCTGAACACCATTGCGTGGCCCAGGCCGTCGAACGACATGAACTTCGCGTTGCCGAATACTCCTGGTGTTTCCTTCGCCACCTCCACCGGCATGATGTCATCGTCAGCGCCCTGCAGAACCAGCACCGGGCACTCGATCTTCCCGGTTGCCTGGGGTTGGTCTCCCTGATTGAACGACATGCCGAATAGCTGAGCATAATAGCTGTAAGGTCTCACGTAGAATATGTCCTGCTGCTCGATCTCGCCCGGTGACTCGTTGAATTCGGAACGGCTCACCCTCCATTCTATAAACGAACGAAGTCGCTCAGGCTTCATTCCCAGCGCAAGCTTCGACATCCTCGTGCGCTCCTTCACCTCTTCCCTGGAAATGGCGAACATCACCGCCGAGTAGATGAAGAGAGCGCGCACGTCCAGATCCTGCTTCCTGGAAACCAGATCTATCGCGGCGTACGCTCCGGCGGAGATCCCGGCTACGTATAGTTTTCTCAATCCGAGCGCGACCAAAAAATCGTGCGCGACATCTCCATAATCGTTGATGTCCCCGTGATACATGGGACTATCGTGCGGCCAGTCGAGCGCGTACACATTGAAGTGCGTCCCGAGATCTGAAGTATAGAGCCAGATACGATTATCGAAGATCCCTCCGGGCAACAGTAAAATGGCCGGCGCCTCTTCGGATGGTCCCGCGAGAAAGAGATATTTGTATTGTTGCCCGGTGTCCCCGGACGTGACGTGCCGCTCTTCCCACGGACTATCGTCGAGGTCCGGTCGGGTTGTATTGACGGGATGACGCGGTATGCAACCAGTTACGTTCAGCAAGACAGCAACAAACACTAAATACTTCACGGCCTATTCCTCCTTCCTTGTTCTCCATGCCCTGCCGGATCCATGCGCGTTGTTTCGCCCTTGCGGTATATTCTTTTTCATAAACTGCCTTGTGCGCCTTGCAAGAAAATCGTTTTTTGTCCAGAATTGTAATTGGGTCCTCTGTGGTGTTTGTAGCACGGCGAAATATAGTCCCGCTGTATCTAACCCCAGGGAACCGTCACTGGCCGTGGTGTGCAAGCCGGTCATGAATCGGAAGCCTGAAACGGCTATATGGATCCCACGTTCAGTCGGCGGGGTTGGCCGTCACTTGTTACGGCTCTTTACGGAGGGCCTTTTTTTATCCGAAACACACCAGCAATGAACGAAATAACATTCTACGAAATAGCCCTGGTCGGCATCTTTGCGGTGGCGGGTGTGACCGCCCTTGTGCTCCTTTTCATGACCGCTCCTTATGGTCGCCATCTGCGCACGGGATGGGGTCCCACTATCTCGAGCACCGCCGGTTGGATCCTGATGGAGTCCTTCGCAGTGGGAACGATCGCGGTCTTTTTTTTCATCAGTGATCGCACTTGCGACCTGATGGCCATTGTATTTCTGGCCATGTGGCAACTGCACTACGTCAACCGCACGTTCATCTATCCTTTACGCAGGCGCGGCGGAAACAAGCAGATGCCGATGGCTGTCGTCGGGTTGGCCATCCTGTTCAATACCTGGAACGGATACCTCAACGGATACTGGCTATTCTCTCTTTGCCCTGCGCGAGGGATCGAATGGATGCTCGATCCCCGGTTCATTATCGGCGGCGCGCTGTTCCTGACCGGCATGGCTATCAATCACCACTCCGACAACATCCTCCTCAATCTTCGCCCCCCAGATGGGAAAGGATACGTCATCCCGAAAAAAGGGCTGTTTCGCTTCGTGTCCATGCCCAACTACTTGGGAGAACTGCTGGAGTGGGCCGGATGGGCCGTGGCCACATGGTCGATCCCGGGGCTCGCGTTCGCCGTGTTCACAGCTGCGAATCTTGTTCCGCGAGCACTGTCCAATCGCAAATGGTACAGGGAGAGGTTCGACGACTACCCCCAAAAACGCAAAGCGATCATTCCGTTTATCTTGTGAATCAACAAGGGCGAATTGCGCAGTTCAGAACGCTGTCGGCTCGTCGATGAACACTGCCTCCACGCCGAACTTCTCCTCGAGCTCGGCACCAACGGCCCGCACACCCACGATCTCCGAATAGTAATGCCCCAGAAAAATGATATTGATCCCGGCCTCGAGGGCCTCGTGGTGGTTCTCGTGTGATCCCTCTCCCGTCACCAGGCAATCGACGCCTCGCTCTATTGCTTCGGTGAGGGCCCCGCCCCTGCCGGAAACGATGCCCACAGACTCGATCTTCTTCTTGCCGAACGACAGGATCGTCGGATCGCAGCCCAGGTGACCCTTCCAGATGCCCGCCAGTTCGTCGGGGGTCATGGGCGACGGCAGGCTCCCGCGATATCCGAGCATGGTCCCGTGGTAACTGCCGAACGGCTCCATCTTCAGGAGCCCAGCCTGCTTCGCCAGGATAGCGTTGTTGCCGAGCTCCGGGTGCGCGTCCAGGGGAAGATGCGCCGCGTAGAGATTGATGTCGTGGTCCATGAGAAATTTGAGATGGGCGTAATTTCTTCCGGTCACGTATTTCAACCCACCCCATATGAGTCCGTGGTGAGCTATCAGCATCTGGCACTCCTCAAGCGCCGCTCGCCGATAGGTGGCCATGGCCGCATCGGTCGCCACCGCAACCCGGTTGACCACGGAGGCGCCCTGCACCTGCAACCCGTTCATGGACACGTCCTCGAACTCTCGAATTTTTAAGCGATCGTCCAGGTATTCGACTATCTCATTGGTTGCCGCCATGACCGTTCTCCTTACACCACAAACACTCCCAGCAATACGGCGATGAGCATTACCAGGCCTATTGCCCCCGCGATGACCACGTTTCTGCCTCTGGAGAAAACCCCCTTGTCGTAGGAGTCCATCGCTCTCACCAGCAACTCCACTTTCCGGGAGCCATCGTGCGCCGCCTCCATGGCACCCACAACGACCTGCGCGTTATCCCTCAAATCGTCCCCGTCACATAAACGCTCGGCGATCATACGCTCGCCCACTGCAGCCCAGGCCGCCGTGATCTGCTCGCGCTCGACGTCTATCTGCCGCGAAACGGAGCCGTCCGCCTGTGAGAAAATCCTATTGAGGTCGGCCTTCTCAGCTCTGACCGCCACTATCCGCTCGGTGAATTCAGAGAGCCGATCCCGGACGACCTTCGCCTCCTCCTCCGCCTGCGCGAGGGGAACAACGAGCTTCTTGAGATCTTCGCTGTGTGCATCTATTCGCTCGACGATCTCGGGTTGTTGCCTGTCCAGCTCGGATATCCGGGCGAGTAACTTGTCCCGCTCCTGCTTCGGTTTTTCGAGATCGGAGTACTCCTCCTGGTGTCTTTCGATCATCTCTATGAGGTTTCTGTGCTCAATCTGGGCCCGCTTCTGCTGGCCTTCGACTCTCCTGTGATCCTTTTTCAGCCCATCGAGTCTCAGGCTCGCAGCCGTCTCATCCCTCCTGACCTCTGCCGTCTCTTTTTCAAGATCGCGTATGGTCTGCTCCAGGGCGCGAACACTATCCCGGTGGTCTGACTCAAGACCTATTCGCCGTTTTCGAACGCTCATGAACTCACCATCTGCAACGAGCGCGCTCGAAACCAGGTTCTTTATTGAATCGGTGGTCACACCAAGTGATTGGCCCTTCTTCCCGAGCTCTGCCTGCACGGCGGCGAGCCTGTTCTTCGACGATTCCGATTCCTCCCTGGCTCCCTCGATATCTTTCAGGATAGCCTGGTGACGATCTCTCACCTTGAGCCAGTACTTCACCCCTGCGACAATACCCTGCCCGGGCTTGCCGAACCCCGAGATCCTGTTGATCTCACTCTCATTCATCCCCTCCCGCAAGGAAGGGGCCAGGGACTTTTCCTGGACGGAGTTGTCGACATCCTCAAGCTCGGACACATCATCAAGGGACTCGGTGGCCAACTCCAGACCACTGGAAGAGGCGTCACCCAGATCGATATCCGCAGCGGGCATCGATCTTTCCGATTTTGCCACAGGCGCTTCGCGAGCCGGCCGGGTCGTCCCCTTGAGATCCTCACCACAATGTGGGCACACCCCGCTCTCACGTGCTGATGGCTTCTTGCAGTGCGCACAGTAGATCATGAATTCGATCCTCCCGAGTGAATGGTATGAAGTTACCGCGAAAACCCTTTTCTACCAAGCCGACGAAAGCAGCCGGGTGACGACGCTTGGAAAACCGCCCGCGTACCGTTACTATCTTCTTGAAGAACCATGCATAACCCCGGAGTCGACCCGATGGAACACGAGCAATTCAACAGGTATCTCCTGGGAGCAATCCAGCTAAACGCCTCGGATATCCACTTCAAGGTAGGCTCGCCACCCTCTTTTCGTATCAAGAAAACTCTGCGACCGGCACGGGAGGAAACCCTGACCCCGGAGGACACCGTCGATCTGTGCCGGTTCATCATCCGCGACAAGGATACCCTCGACAATCTGGATAACCTGAACGACTACGACACCTCCTACACCCTCCCTAAACAATGCAGATTCAGGGTGAATATCTTTCGCCAGCGGGGCTCACTGTCATTGATACTACGAGTGATCCCCGACAAGATACCAGACTTCGAAGACCTGTTGCTCCCTCCTCAAACAAAGGATCTCGCCGAGTACAATCGCGGACTCGTGCTGATAACCGGGGCGGCGGGAACCGGAAAGTCGTCAACACTCGCGGCGATCATCAACCACATCAACCAGACGCGAGCCTCCCACATTATCACCATCGAAGATCCGATAGAGTTTTTGCACAAGGACAACCGTTCCTCCATCTCCCAGCGGGAGATCGGGCCCGACACCTCCAGCTTCAACAAGGCGTTGCGCGCTGCGCTCCGTCAGGATCCGGACGTCATCCTCGTGGGCGAGATGCGCGATCTGGAGACCATCGATATCGCCCTCAAGGCGGCCGAGACAGGCCACATGGTTTACTCTACGGTCCACACCCCGGACGCCGCGAAGACCGTGGGGCGGCTCATCGCTGTCTTCCCGCCCGAGGAGCAGCATATGGTGCGAATCCGCCTGGCCGAGAACCTGCGCGCAACCATGAGTCAGCGCCTCCTCCCGCGAGCCGACGGCGAGGGGATGATCCTTGCGGTGGAACTAATGAAGGTGACCGGCACAATCAAGGACGCAATCGGAAACCCGGAAGCGACATCCACCCTGAAGGACTTCATCGAAAAAAGCAGGGAACAATACGGGATGGTGTCGTTCGATCAATGCCTGACCGACCTGTACAAGGGGGAGCTCATCACTCTCGATGTGGCCAGGCGCGCAGCCAGTAACCCGGCCGACTTCGAGAGGGCGCTACACTTCGAGTAGCCTGTCAATCCATCGCCAGGTCCAGGATCTCCTGTACATAGCGACCGTTGTTGATGATGACCATGCCGTCAATCTCGAGGGAGGTCTTGCGCGCGGAGAAGGTGAGTTGCTGGCTCGACGTCCAGGAGGTGGCTTCAACGGAGACGGGCCGCCCCAGGGAGAAGTATGCCCCGGGAACAAACTGATCCTGAATCCGGTCCCCGATGGGCATGAGTAGATCGTAGTTGGTGCCTATACCCAGCATGCCGATCCGATCGACATTGGTGCCGCTCCTGGCTGCAGCCAGCACCTGATTGGCCAGGCTTCCGGGGCCACCACCTATGTTGGTCACGCGACCACCTTTCAGCTCGATCCGAAGGGGCTTTTGACCGAGCTCGAAGCGATCGACTTCATCCTCGGTGGGAGGTATGCCGTTGCATATGTACACCCCGTCAACCGACCCGGGGCAGGTGTAAATCTCGCCGCTCGGCAGGTTTTCCCAGTTGCCGGGTTCGATGATACCCGCCGCGCTCTCGATCTTTTCCGCAGGATCCAGAGCCACGTTTACGTCGGTACCCTTGGGGCATGTAACGCGAATGGATCCCGCCTTGCGTAGTTTATCGACCATTACTTCGTTGAGTTTTGACATCATTCGATAATCGGAAAGCATTCCCTGAAGCATGGAATCCTCGCTGATACCGATCATGTGCGCATGCCGGAGCATATTCGGCCCCACCATGCCGATGATCTCTTTTCGATGTACGTACTCGCCCTCCATCGGTCGAAGGGTGTAGATGCTCACGGTTGAGTTTGAAAGAGCGCGGGCAATATCGGGAGGAAGATCAACTGCGGGACGCGGCGTTCTGCGCTCCATGATGAAGGCTTTCGTCTTCGCGCCCACCTGTGACAGTTGCTCCAGGAGCGCAGCGGCGACCGTCAACGACGCCTCGTCGCAAATCAACGTCGCCACATCATCCGACGTAACGGAGAGGCACGATAAGATGGCGTTCTTCGCCCCTCTCTTCAAGTTGGAGGAAAAGATTGTATTTTTTATTTCAGTTGAGTCCGGCATGGAAAAATCTCTGTCCTTGTAAATATTACAGAGTATGTTTTCTCACGTCCCGGGAGCCCCTACAAGGGGCGTGGCTACTCAATTTCGGCGGGAATTGTCTCGCAACCGAATATAATCGTCACCTGTGCTGTATCGACTGCCTCCTGAAACATGTCGCAGGTCTGCGGGCATACGAAAATTTCCGTGGGATTTGCAGGGTCGTCGTAGTACCAGCCGTGCTCGACCGAACTGCATAGAGACGGATCTTCCACGTAACCTATCTCGGTGACGTCACCGTCAATATCAATCTCCATGTTCACCATGTTGGGATCGAAAACCTCTCCCTCCGGCGGCTCGGGAATCAGCCACGAGCACGCGATGGCAACCTGGCTCACGTTCTGGGAGATCTCGTTGAACACCGGCGCGAACTGCTGGAGGCAAAGATCTCCGAGCACTCCGCCGGTCTCGGAGATCAGGTCCATGTATACCTGCCCCACCGATGCCGCTGGAGGACAGTCCGTCGCTGAAACGATCCCGTGGAAGACAAAATTGCCGAATGTGGGGCTCAACGTGAGCAGGGCGTCCTTGAAATCGTCGCCTGGCATCGCGGAGTTGTCATCCGAAACCACAACGATGTGCCGGATACTGTTCGGTCGAAGCTGCCCGCTCCATTGGGTGTAGGTGTCGAGAAAAACCTGAAGACTGTCGCTGCTGCCGACGTCCTCGGTGATGTGCAAGTAGACCGGGAGGTTGGTGTCGGGACCGGCCGGGCAGTTGCCCGCTCCAAGCGGCGGCTCTACGCAAACGTATATCATCGGGTTCCCGAGGAACCCGCCGGTCTCGCCGATCATCACGATGCGAACGTCGATGCCCGCAGCGATGATTTGCTGCGAAAAGGCGTTGAGATTGTTTCTCACCGCAAGCGCCTCCTCCATCATCGACGCCGATGTGTCGATCAGGAAGATGATATCCACCGGCGATATCTGGTTCTCTGCGCTCTCGGAGATGCCGGCGCATTCGTCGAAGTCAGTATCGGTGTCGGTGTCGCCATCGCCATCCGAATCAGCATCTGTATCGGTGTCGGCGTCAGGCCCGGAGTCCCCGACCGACGGGTCTTTTGATGACTCGCAAGTGACACACGCCAATGTGAGGAGGACAACCAAAACCACTTTCCATTTCCAGTGCATTTTCACCTCCATCGGCTTGAAAAAACAGGATCATGGGTTCCCTGCTATACGTCGTGTGCACGGGTTCCCGTTTTGGATGTCATTTTTGCATATCATTTAAGGGTTGGTCGAAAATACAAACTGGGCCATCGCGTGAGATATGTGATATCATCCCAGCTCGGAACGCAGATTCAAATGCGATGAAAAAGGACAGGTCATGAAACCTTGCATTATATCTTTTACTAC
The DNA here is from genome assembly GCA_030591725.1 of Deltaproteobacteria bacterium. Taxonomy (GTDB): domain Bacteria; phylum Myxococcota_A; class Polyangia; order JAAYKL01; family JAAYKL01; genus JAUVAN01. Next base: position 15,845 of record JAUVAN010000006.1, on the reverse strand, counting down.
ACTGTTCGGTGTCGTTCTGACGGTCTTCCTGGCGGGCTGCGGCGGCGATTCGAACGTCATACCCAAAGACGCCGGTACCGACGGCGGCTCCGACGCGAGCACGGACGCCGACACGGATACAGACACCGACTCCGACACGGATACGGACACCGACCCCGGCAGCCCGGGAGAGCTCGGAGACGCCTGCTGGAACGAGTCCTTCACAAACGTCCATCCCAACTTCGGACTTCCCGGTTGCGAAAGCGGCCTCGTGTGCATCGGAAACGACGTGGAAGCGTGGTGCACAACCACTTGCGGAATCACCGGTGAGATAAACACAGAGGCCGGCGTACAAAACGACTGGTGCTGCGGGGAATTTGTCGACGTCTGCGATCCGATGAGGTTCTGGGTCCCCACGACCATGAGCGTGAAGTGCATTCCCCAGACCGCCCAGCTGGGCCAACCCTGCGATACGAGTACCACGTGGCCGAGCAGCGCCGAAGGCTGCGCCGCTGTTTGCGCCGGAACCACTCTGACGCACAACACCATTTGCCTCCACATAGACACCGATTACTTCTGCAGCCTGGCCTTCAATTGCGATCCGTCGGGAGATTCGTGCGTCACGTATAACGCGGCGTTCACCGGAGGCTGTTGCGAGAACTTCATGGGCGGATTCTGGTGCACACCCGAAAGCCTGTGCCCCTGACGGAGAAGAAATGGTCTCCAAAAAAAAGAAGAGCGGCAGCGGCAAACGGATCGCTCGACGCGAGGAAAACAAGCCCAAACCAGAGAAAGATGAGCAGGCTGCGGCCGTGCCGGTCGAGAAAAAAGCCGGCATGCCACAGAGAATACAAGAGACAGACGCAGGATTCGGCGCCATCAAGATAGTTGTCGGCGTCTTCGTGGCGCTGATGATCGGCGCCCTCATTCTCACGCGCATGTCCGGCCACGATGAGGACAGCCGTGGCGACAAGACCCAGGGAGAACAGTGCGCCCTCACCAAGGAATGCAAGAAGGGCTATAGATGCGCCCAATACGGGGATGACCCCCGCGCATGCATGAGGGGCTGTTTCGGTGACGATTCCGCATGCGATCCGGGATACACCTGCACATCAACCTCGTATGGCTCCTCAAGAAAGAAAATAAAGATCCAACCGGTCTGCGTAGAGGATGCCAGACTTCGTTAGAACAGCCATCCTCGGGGCGCTGGCACTGTGCTGTGTATCCTGCCATGAAACTGCACAATCGCCGCCGCCGATAAAACCGATCAGCACACCCATTCCCGAGAAAACCGGCGCACACCATCGCGCTACACCGGACGGAAACAAGGAGCAGTCCACCACTACCGCGCCTGACGCGTTGGCAAGAATGCTCAAGCGTCCCCTGGCGATTCGATTCTCTACCCCGGGGTCAGTTCGCTGGAAAGTCTCGCTTGAAAAACCGATCACATTCATCCGCTGGACACCGCTGGCTGGCCTCGTTGTCTCCGCGGGTCCCAACGTGCACAACATCACCAGCCACGGAGTCGATCGCTGGAGATTCGTCGCCGGGGATAACCACCAGATGTTCGTTGTGGCAGATCAGGAGGTCGCCTGGTCTCCGGCTTTCGGGTACCTGTCCCAGATCCAGAGGAGAGGGCGCCGCGGATGGAAAAGAAATTGGACAGCCGACCTCAAAGATGACGGCAGTGGAGGTTTCTTCCTGGTGGACGCCGCCACCGTTTCCGCTATCGGACCGGACGGGAAGGACAGATGGCGTTCGGCCATCGAGGGGCTGAGACGCCTGGAAGGCCCGTTTCCTTGCGCCGGGGGGAACCTCTTCCACGGCATACGGGGCATGGAGGGTGTGGCCGTCAACATCTCCAATCGCGGCGTCGTTGTGCGCGAAACCGCCCTCGAACGCGGAGCCATTGTTCTGGGAGCAGGCCCGAACTGCACGCCACTGGTCTGGAACGGATCCGAGATCGGCCTCCTCGACAACCGTGGATTGTACGTCTGGCACAAGGGCATGCCGGCAGAGCCCATGGTGAGACGAATTGACGGGGGGTTCATCCTGGCATCCGCCGGGATCGAAAGACCCGTCCTGCTGGAGTCGGTTCGTGACAACGGCAACATCGCCTGGTCTTCGAATCTACCGGTTTCGGGTCTGATGACCGGCCTCGAAGTATTGAACAGGCAGGATGTTTCTCGGCATGTAATTGGTGTTTGCATGGATGTCTCGAGTCCGTGCTCCAGACCCTCGGGTACGCGCGGACCCTTCAACACGCTGCTCACCACCGACGAAAAAAACGACTTCTACATCCTTCAAAGACATATCAAGGGTCATCTCAACTTCACCCCTTACGATGACGGCGGGATGGTTGTAGCCGGCTCCTCCGACGAGCACCGAACCGATCTCACCGCACGCGACGCACGCGAAAACGTACTCTGGTCGGTGTCTCTTCCCGGACGTCTTTCGGCGGGGCCATACATTGGTCCCGAAGGTGAGATTTACGTCGCCACATGTGCCGGGTGGGATTGCCGATTGCCCTACTCTTTGTTCGCCGTTACCGGAAGAAAACCGACACCCGAGGAGGCTCCATGACTTCGTTCGCCCCTCTGTTTTCAAAGGGAGGATTCGGGAAGATCGAGACGGCAAATCGCATCGCGATGCCGGCTCTTCATCTGGGCCTCGCGGTAAATGGTCGGCCTTCCGAGGCAATGCTCCATTTTTACGAACAACGCGCCATCGGCGGCGCCGGTGCGATAACGGTTGGAGTGTGCAACACCTGGACCTCACCGGATTCGAGGCTCGTCGGCGCGCTCTCTCTTTGCGAGGACGGTCACATCGCGGACATGGCCGAACTGGCCTCCAGAATAAAAACCCACGGCGCAATCGCGGGCGTGCAGATCTCCCCGCTGGTTGGCTACAATGACCCTCGCTGGATTCCGGACGCCGCCGAGATCGGAGATATCATTTCGAGTATCGGCCTGGCCGCCGGTCGCGCGATGAAGGCCGGGTTCGATTTCGTCGAGCTCATGCTCAGCGGAGGCGCCCTGCTGAGCTTGTTCGTGTCTCCGGTTCACAACAGATGGAAGATAAATGGGTACAGCGATGGATGGGACGAACGCCTTGCGGCGCCCCTCGAAGCGCTCGATGCCACAAGGAAAGAAGTCGGCGATCGGCTGGCGATCACGGCCCGCATTCATTGCCACGAGTTCATCGAGGGGGGATATGGGGTTGAGGGCGCCTCAATCATTGCAGAGGCGCTGGCCAAAGGGGGAATTGACGCCATCAACGTGACCGGCGCGGGCCACCGGACAAGCCTTCCGCAGCTCACCACGCAGATTCCCGCGCTGGCATTCGCGCATCTGGCGAGGCGTATCTCAGACAGGTTGGACATTCCCATTTTCTATGGCGGCCGGTTGCGCACACCATCTCAGGCCGTAGAAGCGCTCGCGAGATCGGGCGCTGAACTGGTCAACATGGGTCGCGCTCTTCTTGTCGATCCCAGATGGCCCCAAAAGGCTGCAAGTGGCGACACCGACGGGGTAGTAACGTGCATGGCCTGCGGCTCCTGCTTCGATCGGGTCTTCTCGAAAAAACCCGTGCGCTGCTCGCTCAACCCCAGGGCGGGCGCGGATCCGATACTCACCACGTCACGTGCGGTAACCGGGAAAGTGGCGGTCATCGGCGGCGGCCCCGCCGGGATGCAGGCAGCGTTGTCCTTCGCAAGTATGGGACACGATGTGACCTTGTACGAAAAAAGGGACTCGCTCGGGGGACAATGGCCCTTGATCTCGCGCCTGCACGGCAGATCCGAGCTGGGGGACTCTTGCAGGGCCTTTGTCAACCACCTGTCACAGGCGGGAGTCCATGTTCACACCGGAGTGGAGATCACACCTCGGGAGATTGAAAAGCTCGGAGCTGACATCATCGTTCTCGCCATTGGAGCCCGGCCTCACTACCCGGATATTCCGGGCATCGATTCCCATCCGCACGTCATGCATGCCGATGATGTCCTTGAAAACAGCGCTGTCGTGGGCGACAAGGTCGCGATTATCGGCGCCGGGGGAGCCGGTGTAGAGCTGGCCATTCACCTGGCATCCCGATCGCAACCCTCCCTGGAAGCCCTCGGATTCCTGGCCCGGTTCGGCAACGAAGAGTGGCTTGGCCAGGCGCTCGATCGCGACAAGGAACGACAGGTAACGCTCCTCAAACGCCGGGGCTACGCGGGCAAGGGACTCGGACGTTCGGTCAGGTGGACCATGATGCAAGATCTCGATCGACTGGGAGTAAGAGTCATTGATCGAACGAACTTCGAGCGAATCTCGCAGCGGGGAGTACACATCTTCAACGGCAGGACGGGCGAGCGTGAGATCATCGAAGCCGACACCATCATTACCGCCACCGGCTGCAAACCCGATCCGGTTGTCCTGAACGCGTTCGAGGGATGCGCAGAAAAGATCCTCGTGGTCGGCAACGCAGACAGGGTAGCCGACATCGGCGAGGCTATTGCCGGAGCGTGGAAGGCCGCCGGGGCTATCTAACTCGTCGGCGGAACCGCCAGGGGATCGAGTGAGTTTGAAAATTTCGAATCAAGGATTGATATTCAGTCGATATTTTTCAGTGTCTTTTTCAGGGTCTCAGGGCTACCTTTGTCAGGGCGACATTTGTCAAGTGAACCGGTGTATGAATCGGAAGGACGCAAATGAAGATGAAATCAGCGATCTTTGTGAGCTTGAGCGCGGGATTCTTCCTGTTCGCGGCGATCGGTTGCGACGATGAGAGCGACGGTGGGAGCGACGGTGGGAGCGACGGTGGGAGCGACGATTGGGCGTACTCGCTTTTCGAATGCCCGACTTCTCCGTCTTCGATCGATGATTTCGCGCTGTACCGGGATCCGGCATCGGTGGCTGAACTCCGCACGACCATCTACACTGAGGTTTCGTCCCGCATCGAGACCGGGCAACTCGCGCCGTGCGCGGATCCGGGCGGCGCGGACGAGTGTGTCGAGGGGAGCTACACGACCGCCGACGGAGCGCAGGTCGAGTACCGGCTCGCGACGACCACCACCACGAACACTGCCACTGCCACGACCGTTGCCATCGAGGAGGAGACGACATACATCACGCTCCCCGAGGGCGCGGCCACTTGGAGCGCGCTCGACTGGAGCGAAACCCACACGGACAGCTACACGATAGGCGACTGTGGCATGAACCGACGGCTGTTCCAGACTGCGTGGACCGGTACCCTTGCGCCTGATTGGCCGGACGACTACTCGCTCGAAGGAACGGTCACGCACTTCTCCGGGGACGATATTTACAGTAACTCCGACTACGCCGCGCTCATCCACGACAGATGCGACTTCACCGTGAGCCTCAACTGGGCACCGGGAATCACCATCAGGATCTACGACCACGAGCTTCAAGGGGAGACAGGCTACAACTGCTATATCGACAACGAGTGCGTCGGAATAATCGACGTGGATACGTGGGAGATCATCGGCGAGTGTGTGTAGCTCAACCTATGCGCGTACATGGATGATCTGGTGGGTCAATTACCAGCCCGAAGAAGGGAGCGTGGAAGGCCGCCGGGTCTATCTCCTGATTCTGTGAATGGACACGTTCATCAGCAGTCCAATGCACAGCATGAAGGTGAGGATTGATGATCCTCCGTATGAGAACAGGGGCAGCGTTACTCCCACCACGGGCATGAGCCCCATGACCATCCCCAGGTTGATGATCACCTGCCAGAAGAATATCGATCCCACTCCGATGGCGATCACCGATCCGAATCGATCCCGAGAGAGCGCTGCGATGCGAATGCACCACATCACCAGAATCAGATACAGCAACACGAGCAGCGATGCTCCAAAAAATCCATGCTCCTCGGCAAAGACCGAAAATGGAAAGTCGGTCCGACACTCCGGCAGGAACTGATGCGGCCCCGCAGTGCCTTGCAGGTACCCCTTGCCGGTGAGTTTTCCCGAACCGATCGCGATCATCGACTGGTTTGCGTGCCAGCCGGCACCGAGCTTGTCGGCCTCGGGATCGACAAACAGATTCCAGAAGGAGACGATCCGCTCCTTCTGGTAGTCCTTGAGCAAGTAATTCCACCCGAGAATGGCAACGATGGGCGCGCTCAGCGCCAGGGTAATTGTCGATCGAGCCGTGAGACGCGTGAGCATCATGATGCTCAGAAAAATCAGGAGGCACAGGAGCGCGGTCCCCAGGTCCGGCTCCTTGAGGATGAGCACCATCGCGAGGGCGGTCATGAGCGCCGGGATAAATATGTCCTGTAGCTTTCGACCTTCGACCCGAGGATCGTGATGAAGAAACTTTGCAAGCCCTATGACCAGGGCGACCTTCATGAGCTCCGATGGCTGAAAACGATACGCCCCCAGGGAGAACCAACGAGTGGAGTGATTGACCTCGGTGCCGACCAGGAGCACCAGCAACAGCAGGAATATGCCGCATCCGAATAGTATGTATCCATGGCGCTCGTAATGACGGTAATCGATGATGGCCACGGCGAACGCGCAACAAGCCCCGAAGACCAGCCAGTAGATCTGCGTCAGGTACAAGTCGGGGGCGCCTGAAGCCTGCCCGGTGCTGTAGAGGTTGATAACGCCGCTCAGCGCAATGACCGTTACGAGGATGAAGAGCACCCAGTCAAACTCATCGCGAAGTCGATGGACCAGAACGCGGGGCATGGCGAGCCTCAGCGGCGGTGTGAAGAAGCGGCGGTGGTTTCGCTATCCTGTGAGGGCAGCCGCACCTTCTTCTTTTCTGTCTTGTCGGCTATGAGCGGTTCCTCATGACGCGGCGCGATCTCCTCGAAATATCTCTCGGCGATCTCGACGGCTATGGGGGCCGCGTGCTCACCTCCGGCGCCGCCGTGCTCCACCAGGACAACCACTGCGATCTCCGGAGCGTCCGCCGGAGCAATCGCAGCAAACCAGGCATGGTCTCGGTTTGAGTAATGGTATTGCGCCTGAGTATCTCCGTCATTCCTCTTTCTCTTCGCTACCTGCGCGGTCCCGGTCTTTCCGGCTATCTGAACCTTGTCGCTCATGGTCGAATGGGCCGTTCCGTCTTTCTCGGACACCACACCGACGAGGCCTTCCATCATCAGGTCGATGCTCCGCCCGGAGACTGCAACGCGCCGCTTGACCTCCGGATGAAATTCCTTGACCACATCGCCCTCGGACGTCTCGATGCGCCTGATGACCTGAGGCTTGTAGATCGTGCCGCCGTTTGCCAGCGCCGAATACGCCACCGCCACCTGCATGAGCGTTACCTTTGTGTTGCCCTGCCCGATGGCCGCGTTGAGGGTGTGGCCTATCCTGAACTGACCCGGAAACTTGTCGTCGTACCAGGAGCGGGTGGGAATATGCCCCGCCGCTTCGTTGTTGTAGCCAATTCCCGTGGGCTCGCCGAACCCGAACTCACGAGCGTATTTTGCGATTCGATCCATACCGGTCATCTCGGCCAGGTTGTAAAAGAACACATTGCACGACACGACCAGCGCCTCTCGCAAGGTGAGATCGCCGTGGGCACGCGGACACTTGAAAGTACGGCGCCCGAACTCGTGAAACCCGGAGCAATGGATGACGTCGTCAGAAGTTATGATGCCTTCCTCGAGGGCGGCCATGGCGGTGAACGGCTTGAACACCGATCCGGGGAAGTAGTTTTCGTAGAGGGTTTTGTCGATGCGCGGCCGAAAAGCACTGTCATTGAGCGCCTGATGCTCGGCGTAAGACAATCCGTTGGTCATCTTGTTGGGATCAATATTGGGCTTGCTGGCCACCGCCAGGACGCGCCCGCTGTTGACCTCCATGACCACGACGGCTCCGGATGGGTGCCCTCGAAGGGCCTGCTCGACGATCTTCTCGGTGCCCACGTCTATCGTGAGGGTAACATCCTGTCCGAGACGCGGCTCCTGAATCCTGGCGTCAGGGAGAATGACCTCGGTTTCTTTTCGTGTCAGGGGGAGCCCCCGCGCGTTGACAACTTTCTTGCGCCAACCCCGGATACCCCTCAATTCGGATTCGTAGAACCGTTCGATCCCCTTGCGACCGACACGATCTCCTGACCGATACGGTTCTTCCGCCTCGCCGGATTTCGTGGCAACCTCGTCAACACTCACCTCGTTCATGTAACCGATGACATGGCTGGCGAGGTTTCCGTACGGGTAGTAACGAACCGGCAAATCGACGATGTCCACACCGGGCAGCTCATCCCCATGGGCCTTTATTGCCGCGAGCTGCTCCTGGGATATTCGTTCCACAATGGTCATCTGCTGGAACCGTCGCATGTCCGTGGGATCCTCGAGACGCTCCTTGATGCGCTCCCCTATCGCCTCGGCCTCAGCCTCCTCGAGGCCAAGAAGCTGCACCATTCGCGCGTATCCCTTGCCCATGTCAAAATAGTAAGGAATGGCGACAAGGGTATGGGAGGGCATGCTCGTGGCCAGTACACGGCCCTTGGAGTCGAAGATTCGACCTCTCACGGCCGGAATGGAGACCTTGCGAACTACGTTATCGACGCTCTCCTTGTGATGTTCGTTTCCGTCGATGATCTGCAAGTGCACGAGCCGCCCCACAAACACCAGGAACGTGAGAACCACGAACATGCGCATCCATCGATAACGTCTCTTGAACTCGGACAGTTCGCTACGTGAAGAAACAAACATCAGCCGCGCAACACCTTTCCTCCGATTTTTCTTCTGGTGGTGACCCGCTCCAGCCAGGTCATACCCCTGAACACGAACGGCGCAACCAGTGCCGTCACCACCGCACGCGAGACTACGATTTTTAAATGTGTAAGTAAACTGGCAAAATCCTGATCGAATAAAGCGCGAACAAACAACATCAACGCACTCGCGACAAGGGTGAGAAAGAAAGTGAGGATGATTTCAAAAATCCAGCCTTGAAGAAACAATCGAAGAGCGGCGACCCTGGAAATTAAAAACACGGCCACGGTCACAAAAGTGAACAACCCCATAGGGCTTCCAGCGAACACGTCCATCAGGTAACCGAGAACAAAGGAGATCAGCACCCCTTTTGACAGATTGTAATCGTGCAGCCCCATGTAGAGCACAACGGCAAGCGAAGCGTTCGGCACGGCCAGATCCCACGGGGTTATGTGCGCGAAGGTGGACTGCACCACCAGCAGAACGAAACCGAAGAGAACTATGGCCACCGACTGCATCTGTACTAACTCCTCATCGGGATTGCATGTCCTTTGCCCTGATGTCACTCTCCTCAGAGTCCGAATGGCCGAATATCACGAACACTTCCCGCAGGCGGGAGAAATTGACCGCAGGCTCGACCACCACCTTCTGGAAAAGGCCCAGGCTCTCCCGCTGGACCGATACGATCCTCCCCGCAAGAATCCCTGCGGGGAACTTCCCACCCGCGCCCGACGTGAACAACTGATCGCCTTCCCGGACTTCGTCCGATCGAAGCAGGTAATCGACCTCTCCCGTGTAGCGCTCGAGATCCCCTGTCCCGCGCAGGATCCCCTGCGCGCCGTTCCGCTGCACCACCACTGGAACATAGCTCTTTCGATCCACCGTGAGCCGGATATCCGAGTACCCCCCCGCGAATGTGTTGACCTGGCCCACCAATCCGTCGAAGGTGGCCACGGGCATCCCCTTCTCGAGCGCGTCGTTCTCGCCCAGGTCGATGGTGATCCGCACGATCCTGAACTGCTCGGAGATTCCACGGCTCACCACCCTCGCCGCTTTCAGCTCGGCTCCGAAGGTCTCTCGAAACGTGAGCATGCGACGCAAGCGTCGTACCTCCTGCTCGGTTTCCAGATAGAGGTTGTTCTCAGCGCGAAGCCGCTGGTTGTCAAAACGCAGGCGTTCGTTTTCTTCGTTTACGCCCACAAGGAAAATATAATCGGACCAGACGTCCCCCACTGTTTCGATAACCGCTGTCGCAGCCCACTGGATCGGAGTGGAGATGGTGAGGAGAACGCGATCCACCGCATTGAGCCGATCGGCCTCCTTGAGATTTGCCTTGAGAAAGAAAAATGGAATGACGAGTGCGAGGATGCAGACGATCACGTCCTTGTAACGGGACAAAAAAGACATCGATATCAGCCGGCGACGATCTCTTTGAGCAGATCCAGGTTGTCCAGAGCCTTACCGGATCCGAGCACGACCGCCGATGTGGGATCGTCGCTGACCATTACAGGAAGGCCTGTTTCCTCGCGCAGAAGAACGTCCAGATTTTTCAGCAGCGCGCCACCTCCGGTGAGCACGATTCCCTTGTCGATAATATCCGCCGACAATTCGGGAGGCGTATGCTCCAGTGCGCCCATCACCGCCTGCACGATGGCGTTTATGGGTTCGCTGAGGGCGTCTCTGACCTCGTCCGAGTTGATTTCCACGGTTCGCGGAACGCCCGCCACCAGATCCCTTCCCTTTACCTCGTAGAAATCCACGTCCTCGGAAGGATACGCGTTGCCGACGGAGATCTTGATTCGCTCGGCGGTCTGCTCCCCGATGGCCATGTTGTACTTCCGCTTGAGGTAGGCGATTATCGCCTCATCCATCTTGTCACCCGCCACCCTCACTGAACGTGAATACACGATGCCCGCAAGGGAGATCACTGCCACCTCGGTCGTCCCGCCGCCGATATCCACGATCATGCTGGCAGACGGCTCGATGACAGGCAGTCCGGCGCCGATGGCCGCCGCCATTGGCTCCTCGATGAGAAACACTTCCCGCGCCCCCGCGCTCTCGGCCGACTCCTTGACGGCCCTCTTTTCGACCTCCGTGATCCCAAAGGGAACACAAATGATTATCCGGGGTTTGACGAGTGTTTTTCGGCGATGCACCTTGGTGATGAAATAGCGGAGCATGGCCTCGGTCACCTCGAAGTCCGCGATGACACCATCGCGAAGAGGCCTTACCGCCTGTATGTGACCCGGGGTCCTGCCGAGCATTTCCTTGGCCTCGGTTCCCACGGCCAGCACCTTTTTAACTCCACGAAAATCCTGCTGAACGGCGACCACGGACGGCTCACAGCATACAAGCCCCCGCCCCTTCTCATAAATGAGTGTCGTAGCGGTACCAAGATCTATTGCCAGATCGTTGGAAAAAAGAGCGTAGAGCCAGTCAAATATCATTCCACTTTACCTCACATTCATCCCTGAAAAAGAAATGAACGCGCACATACACATCCCCATTCCCCAATAACCGGGATGCCTTGAATCATCAAATTTCACGTCGTCGTTCACGCCAAAAAGCGCTAAAACCACGACTCTTTCTACCAGATCTCCCTTTGTCTTTCAAGGGTTGTGCCCTTTTACCACCTTCCCTGTTCAGGTCGTTAATTGTGGCACATTTGCTTACATATCAAAAGCGATTGCCTTTCACATTGGACTCGGTAACATAGGCGCCCGCTTCGACTGATGTACAGCGAGGCTTTGGCAAGCTCGACAAACTGGATTTAGAAGGGGAGTGAATGCTCGAATTTATGAGAAAAAACGTTGGGGGCCTGATGGGGTTTGCTCTTGTCGGAGCACTCGTCTTCGCTTTCGCGCTCAGCTTCGGAGCGCAGAGTTCCGGGTGGGGCCAGGGGCAGTCCGAACACGCGGTCGCCAGCGTGGACGGAACGGCCATTTCCGAGACGACGTACAAGTACGCGTTCAATCTCATGGGAGGACGAAACCTCTCCAGGGGTTCTGCGGAGTGGGCCCAGACCAGCCAGACGGTCGTCGATGGACTGACCGAGCGTCAGCTGCTGCTGAGCCTGGCTCGGAAGGCGGGCATCACCGCTTCCACCGACGAAACCGAGGAGCGAATTCTGAAGGGCGAGATGTACGCCACGATTCCAATCGAAACCATCGCCCAAAAACTCCAGGGTCTCTTCTTTATCGATGAGGCTACCGCCGCGAAGGAGCTTCTCGAGCGCGGTTATCGCGTGAAGGAATCATTTCTCAAGGACGGCAAGTTCGATTTCGATGTCTTTCAGAAATTCGTGCGCTACCACCTCCAACTGACCGAGGAAAACTTCGTGGAAGAGCAACGGCTCGAACTCATCGCCCAGCGCGTGAGAGAGATGCTCATCACCGGAGTCAGGATCTCGACGGAGGAGGTCAAAAGCGCCTACTACCGGGAAAACGACACCGCATCGATCTCCTACATCAAACTGTTTCCCGCCTTCTTCGCCGACAGGCTCGATCCCACACCGGAGGAGATGGCCGCGTGGATCACCGACAATGCGGACCCCATCAAGCAGTATTATGAAACCAACAAATTCAAATACACAAACCTCGAAAAGATGGCGCGGGCGCGACATATCCTGACCAAGGTCGCGGAAGACGCCACCGACGAAGAAAAGATCAAGTCGAAGACCGAGATCACCGGCTTGCTGGATCGGATCAAGGCTGGAGAGGACTTCGCGCAGCTGGCGCGCCAGTTCAGCGAGGATCCCGGTAGCGGCTCCAGGGGCGGGGATCTGGGTTTCGCCCCGCGCGGTCGCATGGTCCCCGAATTCGACGAGGTGATGTTCAATCTGGAGCCCGGACAGATCTCGGACGTAGTTGAAACAAAGTTCGGATTTCACATTATCAGGCTGGAGTCTTTCCGGGAGGGCAACATCTCCCTGGAGGAGGCCACCGAAGAGATCGCCGAACAGCTTTACCGCGAATCCGAGGGAAAGAAACGGGCGCAGACAACCGCCAACGAGTACCTCGCGAGGCTCAAGGCAGGCGAGCCCATCGAGAGCCTCATACCTGAAGGCCCCTCCGACGGCACTCCGGATCATCTGGGCCTCAAGGTGCGCACTTCGCCCTCGTTTTCCCGTAGCGCCGACAGCATACCGGGCATCGGAAACGCGCCGGAGATCGTAACAACCGCATTCGATCTCACCGAAGAGTCAGCCATCCCGGACAAGGTCTTCACAGTGCGCGACGATCTCTTCGTGATCGCTATCAAGGACCGGGTGGTCCCGAGCGACGCTGAGTTCGCACAGCAAAAAGACGAGCTGACCGAGAAGATGTCGATCATGAAGCAGGCCACCTGGCTGCGAGAGTACATACACACACTCAAGGAGACCGCGCTGAGAGATGGTCGAATCGAGCAGACCGCCGAAGTGGTCGCGCCGGTACCGGAACACGACCTTCCCACCGAGGGCGCTGACCCCGGTGAGGTCGAAGACACTGTTGAAGACAAGGCAAAAGACAAGGCGGAGGACGTTGCCGAGGAGACCGAGCCCGAACCCGCCGAGGCTGAAGCCGAGGAGACTGAAGCCGAGGAGGAGAACAAGGCCGAGGAGACCGCGCCCGAGCCCGCAGAGGTTGACGACAAGGCCGAGGAGACCGCGCCCGAGCCCGCCGAAGCCGAGGAGACCGCGCCCGAACCCGAGAAGGTCGAGCCTCCGAAACCCGCGCCGAAGCCCGCGCCCCCGAAGCCCAAGCCCGCTCCTCCGAAGGTCAAAACCAAAGTCGAGAAGCCGGCGCCGAAGCCCGCGCCTCCAAAGGTCGAAGAGAAAGTCGAAGAAAAGCCCGCGCCGAAGCCCGCGCCCCCGAAGGCCGAAGACAAGGCCGCAGAAGTCGAGGAAAGCCCCTACTGATGAAGAGAACGTCGATGAAGGTGACCGAACCTCTCGAAATACAACCCTCTCAAACACTTGATGACCGATCCGACAACTGGAATTACCAATTCAATCGCAGGATCCTTGCCGGAGGGTTGACCCTGATACAGGTCGCACAACCGCACCTGCACAGCGTCTCCATCTCCGCATTCGTGAGCGCCGGATCGCGGTTCGAAAGCGCAAAGGACAACGGCCTGGTCCACTTCCTTGAGCACATGGTCTTTCGCGGAACCCGCGGATTTCCGACGTCGTTCGATCTCAACCTCGCCGTGGAGCGCATCGGCGGAAATCTGAACGCTTCAACCACCCCGGACTCCACGGAGTACACCATGTCCGTTCCGAGCGAGAACGTGGAACGCGGCATCGACCTGGTTGCAGAGCTTCTGACCAGGCCCCGGTTCAATAGTATCGAGGTGGAACGCAAGGTCATACTGGAGGAGATCCAGGAGGATCTCGACCAGGATGGCAACCCGGTGGACATCGATTTTCTGTCACGCCGACGCCTGTGGCCCGATCATCCGCTCGGGCAGTGCATCATCGGTCCCGTGGAAAACGCGATGCGTTTCGACACCGGCGATCTCGGTCGGTGTTTCGAGAAACACTACATATCCGGCAACACGATCGTGTGCGTCAGCGGCCCCATCGATCCTGACAGGATCGGCGAGGCGGTGGAACGGGCTTTTGGCGAGATGTATCCCGGAATACGCATCGATGCGCCGCCGACACCGCGCCTTTCTACTCATTCGTCCACGCTGCACATCAACAAACCGGGCAGCCAGACACAGCTGCGCGCCGCGTTTCACGCCCCCGGAGCCACCGCTCCGGACTCCACCGCAACGGACATCATGCTCCGGATGATAGATGACGGGATGTCCACGCCGCTGCATCACCGCATATTCGAAACCAGGGGACTGGCCTACGACGTGTGCGCCTCAGTGGAGCAATACCCCGATGTGGGCGCGATCAACTTCGACGCCGCCTGCTCCCATGAAAATGTGGCGGATGTCCTGACCGAAATTCTGCAGATCGTTTCCGACATGAGAGATCACCCCATCGTCCAGGCAGATATCGACAAGGCCCGCGAGCGGGCAGTGTGGGATCTGAGGGACTTCCAGGACAGTCCGAGCGCCATGAACGGTTGGTACGGGGAGCAGGAGCTGTTCCGCAAGGCCAGTACAATCGAGGACGAGGTCGAAAAGATATCCGCAATATCACTTGAGGACATCGCTGCAGCCGCCGCGCGGATCTTCGTCGGATCGGGCCTACACGTTACCACCGTCGGGATTCAAGACGACGCACAGCGAAACAGAGTGGAGACGCTGGCACGGTCTTTCTCGTGATCTTCGTGGATCCACGCGCTGTCCTCAAGCGCCACGGATTGAGGGCAAAGCGGTCATGGGGCCAGAACTTTCTCGTCAGTGCGGGCGCGGTCGAACGAATCGCCCGTCTCTGCGTCGATCAGCCCGGACGCCACGTGGTGGAGATCGGAGCCGGCCTCGGAACCCTGACAAACGCCCTCCTCGCCGTGGGGGGAAGAGTCACCGCCGTGGAACGAGACCGCGACTTGTGCCGGGTGCTGAGCTCCGAGTTCGAGCAAAGCGATATGCTCACCATCGAGGAGGAAGACGCCGCGACTTTCGACTACCGAAGCTGCCTGGGGGATGCCCCGGGAGTCATCGCGGGTAACCTGCCCTACCAGATCACCGGTCTGATCCTGCGCCGGGTCATGGAGCCCAACATGCCTCTCGTCAGGGCTGTTTTCATGTTGCAGCTCGAGGTGGCGACGCGTCTCAAGGCCGGAATAGACGACCGGGAACGCAGCGCCCTCACCGTGATGTCCGACGCGCGATTCACCTCCAAAATTGTCATGCGCCTGCCGCCGACGGCGTTTCATCCAAAGCCCAAGGTTCGCTCCGCCGTGGTGGATCTCACACCGCGAGAGGAACCGCTCTTTGGCAATATCGATCCGGAAAAGTTCGACATGACGGTCAAGGCCGCCTTCCACAACAGGCGCAAGATGATCAGAAACTCTCTTGTCGCTTCGGGCATCGGTTCTACAGAGATCATCGACACCGCCCTGGACGCTGCCGGAATAGACCCGCAGGTAAGAGCCGAGAAGCTCCCAACGGAAACCTTCGTCACCCTGACACAAGCGCTGATAGATACCGACGATCACCCTTCCGAACAGTAGCGGTGCCCCGAAAAAAAACCCCCCCACTCGGACGCCTGCAGCGTCCAACAATTGATGTCCACCCTGGTGGTTTGAAATAGG
>JAUVAN010000404.1 GCA_030591725.1 Deltaproteobacteria bacterium | reverse complement strand
TTGTTTTGTCCCATCCGGACGCGGAGCGCGGTCTCCACCAGGAGCCTCGCAATGACGATGCCGGAAACCGGATTGCCCGGGAGCCCGAAGATCATCTTGTTATCGTGGGTTCCGAAGACGGTCGGCTTGCCGGGCTTGACCGCGATCCTCCGGGTGTGGATCGTGACGTCCAGTTCCTCAAGCACGTCCTCGACGAAATCGTAGGCACCGGCGGACACACCGCCGGACATGATAAGACAGTCGTATTCCAGACCCTCGGTGACGGCGCTCCTCAAGGTTTCGACGTCGTCCCCGACCCTGTGAAGGAGAACGGGGCTCAACCCGAGGCTCTTGACAAACGCCGCGAGGGCCGGCCCGTTAGTATCCCTTATCTGCGAGGGCCCCGGTTTCTCGCTCGGGGCGACAATCTCGTCGCCCGTGGTCAGGATGGCCACCGACGGCAACTCAAAGACCGGCACCGGATCGCAGCCGACGGCGGCGAGAAGGGCCACCTCCTCCACATCGATGAGGGTGCCCTTCGAAAGCACCGTTGCACCGTTCTCGACGATCTCCCCGAGGGGGCTGACGTTGGCGCCGGCGTTCACGGATCGATCGATTCTCACGGTCTTCTCACCAAAACCACTGGTCCACTCCACCTGAACGACGGTGTCCGATCCTTGCGGTACAGGCGCGCCGGTCATCACCGAAGCCGCCTCGCCCGGGCTGATGGGGCCGCCAGGAGTAGTACCCGCCGGAATATCCATCACCACGTTCAGGTTTGCCGGGACGACCTTGAGATCTTCTGCGCGAACGGCAAAACCGTCCATGGCCGACTTGTTGAACGGCGGCATGTCCACATCTGAAACCACGTCCGAAGCCAGAACCCTTCCAGATGCGTCGCTCAATGAGACTTTGCATATTCCGGTGGGATCGGGCGTGTTTTCAAGGATGAGGTCCAGGGCTTTTTGAAACTCGATCATCGTCGTTGGGATGACAGAAGAAATGGGTCATGTCAACCGAGACATAGCGCTATCCTCGACTTGACCATCGATGTCTCGTGGAATATCCAGGATTCGATGGAAAGCCTTTGGATAGCGTTGCTCGGTGCGATTCAGGGAGCCACCGAGTTCCTTCCGGTCTCCTCGTCCGGGCACCTTGCGGCGGGACAATTGATCCTCGCAAGATCCGAGAGCGGACAGATCCTGTCGGACAAACCGCTGTTGCTGGAGGTGCTGCTTCACCTGGCCACCCTGGCTGCCGTGCTCGTCGTTTATCGCCGCGAAGTCATCGGGGCCGTTCGCGGGGCCGGCAGAGGCGTATCGGCCCTGATGCGCCTGAAACTGCGGAGAATCGCCGGCGTGGATGATGACGTGAACCTGGCGGTGGCGATCATCGTGGGTACGGTTCCGACCGCCGCGATCGGGCTCGCCATGCGCGATCCCGCGGGCGCCGTTTCCCGATCGCCTCTTGCGCTGGGAATTAGTTTTACGGCATGCGCCTGTATTCTGCTTGCCTGTAGATGGTGGCCCGGCGGAAAAAAGCGCCTTTCGTGGCGTGTCGCTCTGATAATAGGAATAGTGCAGGGCATGGCGGTGCTGCCCGGGATATCACGGTCAGGCGCAACGATCGTCGCGGCGCTCGCCCTGGGACTGAAAAGAGAAGAGGCCGCGCGGTTCTCCTTTCTCCTTTCGATTCCGGCGATACTAGGCGCCGCCGTTCTCGAACTCGACGTCTCGGCCATCGCCGCAGGCGGACATTCGTGGGCGTTCGCCCTGGGCGCGCTGACGGCGTTTGCGGTGGGACTCGGGGCGCTCACTCTCCTGATCAGGCTGGTGAAGAAGGGACGTCTGTGGCTGTTTGCTCCTTACGTCGCGGCGGTGGGAGTTGCCATGATGGTGCTTTTCTAATAGCGATTCGCTTGTGATTGTTTATCCAAGGAGGGAATAGATGGACCATACGTACGCGGTGATCATGGCTGGTGGCGTCGGTGCGCGTTTCTGGCCGGCGAGTCGGGCAAAGTCCCCCAAACAGCTCCTGGATCTGACCGGCGGCGGACGGACGATGATAGCGGCCACGCTCGATCGCCTCGGGCCGGATATTCCCCCTGAACGGGTGATCGTGGTGACAGGCGCCATCACCGTGGAAGCGGTGGCGAAGGCGCTACCCGAACTCCCTCGGGAGAATATCCTGGCCGAGCCCGTCGGCAGGAACACGGCGCCGTGTATCGGATGGGCGGCGGTTCACGTGAGGCAGCGCGATCCCGAGGGCGTACTCGCCGTGATGCCCTCCGATCATCTCGTTGCCGATGTCGCAACCTTCAAGGCTTCAGTCAAAACGGCGGTCGCCTCGGCGCGGGCGGGGGCGATGGTGACATTCGGGATCAACCCGGACAGGCCTGAGACCGGATTCGGATACATCGAGATGGGAGGAGAGGCGAAACCCGGAGTGCGCGAGGTCGAACGCTTCGTGGAGAAACCGGATCTTGCGACCGCAAAAAAATATCTCGAGGCCGGCAACTTCACGTGGAATTCGGGCATGTTCTTCTTTCGCGCAGATCGAATACTCGACGAAATCGGTCGGCAGATGCCCGATCTCAAAGAGGGGCTCGACGAGATCGACGAGGCTCTCGCGGCGGGCGCGGAAACCGAGGTTCTTCAGAAGGTGTTTCCCGGACTTCCGTCCACATCCATCGATTACGGCGTGATGGAGGGTGCGACCGGAATTCTGTGCGTCCCCGTGGATTTCGGCTGGTCGGATCTCGGCTCGTGGGAGGCGGCCTACGAATTGTCCGACAAGGACGGCGCGGCCAACGCCGTCGAGGGGGATGTGATCCCGGTTGGATCTACGGGTTGCCTGGTGCGAGCGCCGGCCGGCAAGCTCGTCGCGCTGGTCGATGTGGAGGATCTGGTGGTGGTCGATACGGGCGACGCCCTGCTGGTGTGCAGGCGCGACAGAGCGCAGGACGTCAAGAAAGTGGTGGAGACGCTCAAGAGCCGCGAGCGAAAAGACCTGCTTTAACTGTTCTCTTCGCGCGGTGGAGAAGGGGGCATGCTGGAGGGCCGCAGGAAGGTCTCGTCAGTGGAGATGACTTCAATGAGCGACTTCCATTTCTTCATCTTGTTGCTCTGGACCTGAGAACTGAGCGGAATATCTCCGGCCCGGAGCTTGTCCTGGAACGCCTCTTCCGAAAACGGCCCTTCCTTCTTGCCGCCGGTGGGCTTGATCATCCATGTGCGATCCGACACATCCATGAAAGAAAGTATGCCACAAATGACGATATCGACCAAAAACGTGCAGGCAAACAAGCAGACCGCGCAGATCCGCGTGATCCCAGTAGGCGTCTGGCGGCAGCGCGGATTGTCCATGGGCGCTGGCGTCGTAGCGTACGACCCGGTGGTCGCGGGAGAGAAGTTCGAACTGATCGTCCCACATGCGGCAGTCGAGGAGGCCGCCGTGGATCAGAACTACAGTCGGCTCGCCCGAGCCCGCGACCTCGTAGTAGATCTCGCTCTGGCCGAATTCC
>JAUVAN010000216.1 GCA_030591725.1 Deltaproteobacteria bacterium | reverse complement strand
TTCCGCAACCTTCGCGGCAAGAACGTATCCACCACAATCAGGTACGGCAAGAGCCTTGGGCAGGGCACATCGCCGGTGGTGGCCCTGATGCCCACACCGGAAGACGCGCGCGTGCTCACACGGCACCTGGACCAGATCGCCCAGGGCGAGATCTCTCATCCCCTGCCCCTGCGCAAGTCGTACTCCATCTTCTCGTTCATCCCCGACGACCAGCCACAGAAGATCAAATTGCTGCGCGAGTTGCACGGCTACGTAAACGATGCGCTGAAACTCAAGAAGCTCAAGAAGAATGTGCGAGCGAGACTCGAGGAGATCCAGAACTGGACCGTGGCCACCGAGTTCGGGATTGACGATCTCCCCGAATGGGTGCTGGCCAAGTTCCGCGAAAAGGACGGGACCGTGGGGCGCATGGTCTACCTGGATCCGGGAATCGACGAGCTGCACGTCGACAAAATGGCCGCTTTCTACGACGAGTACAAAGAGATCAAGGTCCCGGGCAAGGGTGTGGTCCGGCCGTCGGCGTCGAGCTTCATCCTGGTAGAGGTCGTCCGCGCTGTTCAGAAGGACGGCATCCTGATGACCGTCGTGGCAACCGGGGTCGTCCTGCTCCTTTTACTGATCGACCTGCGGTCCATCCGCAAGGCCCTGTTCGTCTTTTTCCCGCTCGTCGTCGGACTCCTGTGGACCGGCGGGCTCATGTCCCTGCTGGGCATCCGGGTGGGGCTGTACAACATGCTCGTCCTGCCCACCTTGCTGGGGGTGGGCATCGATGCGTCGGTGCACCTGTATCACTCGTACACTGAACGCGGCCCGGGATCTCTACGGATATCGCTGAAGACCACCGGCGTGGCCATCTTCATCGCCGCCTCCACCACCGGCGTGGGATTCGTCGGCATGACCATCGTCAATCACCAGGGACTGCGCTCCATCGGCATCATGGCCATCATTGGAATCGGGGCATGTCTTGCAGGCGCCCTGACAACTCTGCCGCTGCTGCTGGCGCTCAAGGAATCCCGGGGCCGGACAAAGACAAAGTGACGATTGAAAGGCGATGCCATAGTGAGGTAAGGTTTCATCCACAACAACGCGGGAGAATCGATATGACAAAGATGATAACTCGGTTTGCGATCATGGCCGTCTGCGCGGCTTTCCTGTCATCCGGGGGTTGCAAGGAAGAAACATCAGAGAAAGACGCCGGTGTGGACGCGGGATACACCGCTCTCTTCTGGCACGACTCCAACAGCAATCTGTGCTGGCAAAGTCGTCCGTGGGAAACCATGGCCGGCTACCAGGAGGGCTGCGACTACTGCAACAACCTCACTCTCGGGGGACGCGAGGACTGGAAGGCTCCCACCATAACCCAGCTTCGAACGCTGATCAGGGATTGTCCCGTGACGGAGACGGGGGGCGCCTGCGCCGTGAAAGTGGGGAGTTCTTTTTCCGATGACTGGACCTCTGATTGCATGGGCTGCAACCCCAACGAGGGACCATCCGATGAGGGCTGGTACTGGGATCCCGGCCTCGCGCCCCTGCCGGTCGATGCGGCCAACTTTACCTATCAACGCTTCTGGTCCACCTCACAGCTATCATCCATCGAAGCCTGGACCGTGCATTTCGGAACAGCCGAAGTGAACTACACTTCCAGCGCGGACAACATCTACACGCGCTGCGTGATCCTGGGTTCGTGTCCATAAACCCTCAAGATGTCTGTATATAGTTAGTCTTTTCGTGTTATTGTGGCGACCGAACGGACACTGGGGGGTCCAGCGAGCCGGGACAAGGCTCTTCGTAATCGGCCAAATTGATGATTCACCTGCTGGACCAGCTAACCAAACTCGCTGAATCTGGAAGAAAACTTACCGGCGCCAGCGATCTCGACGAACTCTACGAAAACATTTTTGACCTGGTTACCGCCATTTTCGACAACCAGACCGCCGCGATACTGCTGCGCAACCCCAAAGACGGAACCCTCTCCATCGTCGCCTCCCGAGGATACGACCCGGAGGTTGTCAAGAGGTTCAAGGCCGCCCCGGGTCAGGGAGTGACCGGCCACGTACTGCAAAGCGGCGAACCCCAACTCGTCACGGAGACGGTGAACGATCCCAGGTATATCTGCGGCGTGCCAAAGGCGCTCTCGGAGATAGCGGTTCCCCTGAGATCGGGCGATGACGTCATCGGCGTGCTCGACATGGAAAGCGCCGAGCATCGCTTCACCACGGCGGACCAGACGATGTTCGTGACTCTGGGCGAGCAAGTCGTCACGGCCATTCGCAACATACAACTCAAGGCGAGCCTCGAGGAGCGCGCACGCAAGCTCGTCTCCATCGCCAAGATGGGGCAATCCCTCATTCAGGAACCCGATCTCGACAAGCTTCTCGAGCGCGTGGTGGACTCGGTTCACGAAGCGCTCAGACTCGACACGTCGGCCATCATGATGTGGGACGAAACGCGGGAGAACATGGTCGTGGTTACGGTCAGAGGCTACGATCGCGATGTGATCGGGCTCTCGGTAGCCCGGGGAAGCGGCGTGACCGGGAAGGTCGCACAGGATTGCAAACCCTGCATCATTGACGATGTCACACAGATCCAGAACTACATACCCGGGCTGGAGGGTTGTCGCTCGGAGATGGCAGTTCCCCTCATGTTCCAGGGCGAGGTCATCGGGATACTCAACGTGGAGCACAGGGAGGTCAACCGATTCGACGAGACCGATCTGCTCCACGCCACCATCTTCGCCGATCAGGCGGCCAGCGCCATCGCCACCGCCCGGATCAGGAAAGACCTCACAGCAACCAGGCGGGAGGTCACGCAACTCTCAACCAAGCTGGGGCTACTCGCAAAGACCTCAGCCAAATTGACATCCATCTCGGACCTGGACACATTGCTCGACCGAATTCTGACCCTGGCACGGGACATTCTCGGGTTTGGGCAAATCGCCCTTCTGCTTCCGGAGCCCTCCGGCCTCCATCTCAAGGTCTCCAGATCTGCGGGTTTTGACCCGGGCACCGAGGGACGGCTGATCCCGGTGGAGGGATCCATCAGCGGAGCCGCATACAACACAGCCACCTCCCAGCTGGTGCCGGACGTCACCACGGATCCCAATTACGTCAGCGGCTGCGAAAACGCCCGATCGAACGTAGCCGTGCCCCTGATAGTCGAGGACGATGCCGTGGGCGTGCTCGTAGCCGAGTCCATAGGCGACGAGACCCTGACCGAGGTGGACGTCGAGGTTCTTGAAACGCTCGCCTCCCAGGTTGCCTCTGTGGTTCAGGCCGCGCGCCAGAGAACCGATCTGGCTGAAAGAAGCAGGCGCCTGACGATGATCCACAGGGCCGCGTGCTCACTCAACGCCATCGAGGACCCCGAGGAGATGCTGACGACCATCCTCCAGATGGCAAAGAAAGCCCTGGGATTCGACGCCGTCGCTATCCTCACACCCTCCGGCGATGGAGAAAACCTGACCGTTCGCAAGGCTCTCGATCACGGCGACGTGGAAGGCCTCAAGATGCCCATCGGCACGGGCTTCGTGGGCGAGATGTTCGTCACCGGCAAGGCCCACATCATCGACGACATCGAAGATTTCGAAGACTACATCCCCGGAACGCCGGGCGCCCGCTGCGAGATGGCCGTCCCCCTCACCCTTGACGGCAACACCATCGGGATTCTCGACGCGGAGGCGATGGAACCGTACGCGTTCACTATTTCCGACCTCGAGCTCTTCAGGGTGTTCGGTTCCCAGGTGGCAACCGCTCTCAAAAACGCGGGGATGATCCATGATCTGGAAGACCGCGCCAATAAACTCACGCTCATCCACCGGGCCGCGTGCTCACTCAACGCCATCGACGACCCCGAGGAGATGCTGACGACGATCCTCCAGCTGGCAAAGAAAGCCCTGGGATTCGACGCCGTCGCCATCCTCACCCCCTCGCGCGATGGAGAAAACCTGACCGTTCGCAAGGCGCTCGATCACGGTGACGTGGAAGGCCTCAAGATGCCCATCGGCACGGGCTTCGTGGGCGAGATGTTCGTCACCGGCGAGGCCCGGATCATCGACGACATCAATGATTTCGAAGACTACATCCCCGGAACGCCGGGTGCCCGCTGCGAAATGGCCGTCCCCCTCACTCTTGACGGCAACACCATCGGGATCCTCGACGCGGAGGCAATGGTGCCGCATGCGTTTACCACCTCCGATCTCGACCTCTTCAGGGTCTTCGGATCGCAGGTAGCAACCGCTCTCAAGAACGCGGGAATGATCCAGGATCTGGAAGACCGCGCCAAAAAGCTCACGCTCATCCACCGGGCCGCGTGCTCCCTCAACGCCATCGACGAACCCGACGAGATGCTGGACATCATTCTCAGTCTCGCGCAGAAGGCCCTTGGGTTCGACGCCGTCGCCATCCTCATTCCGGACAAGTATGGCAAGCACCTGACCGTTCGACGAGCCATCAATCACGGCGATGTGGAGGGCCTCCAAATACCCATCGGCGAGGGCTTCGTGGGTGAGATGTTCATCACCGGCAAGGCCTATATCATCGACGACATCGAAGATTTCGAAAACTATATTCCCGGAACGCCGGGCGCCCGTTGCGAGATGGCCGTACCGCTTTCCCTGGACGGCGAGACAATCGGAATCCTGGATGCCGAATCCATGGAGCCCAACACCTTCACCGAAGAAGACCTGAAACTCTTCCGGATCTTCGGCTCCCAGGCGGCCACCGCCCTGCACAACGCGCGAATGATTGCCAACCTCGAATCGAGAAGCCGACGCCTGGCCTCACTCAATCAGGCCGCCCGCGCGCTCAACTCCATTCACGATCCCACAGAGATCCTCGACAAGATCCTCGAAACCGCCTGCACGGCCCTGGACATCAATCAGTGCGCCCTGTTGCTCACAGACCCTGACGACAACGACCTGATCCTCCACGCGGCAATCGGATACGGCTACGCCCTGGGCACCCACATTCCGCTTGGAGAGGGCATCACCGGTCGCGCTGCCCAGACCGGCGAGACCATCCTCATCAACGACACGTTGATGGAAGAAAGCTACGTCAAGGATGAGGGCAAGGACCCGGCCCGAAGCGAGCTGGCGTCCCCGCTAACTATCATGGACAAGACTATCGGAGTCTTCTACACCAAGAGCCCCCATCCGAACGCCTTCAACGAGCATGACGCTGACATTTTCAAGGCCTTCGCGGCCCAGGCGGCCGTTGCCATCCACAATGCGCGGCTCATCAAGGGGCTGGAGGACGCCAACAGGATGCTCGGCGAAACCGTTGCCGAAACCAATCGACTCAACAAGGAACTCGAAAACTACGCCGAGCAGATCTCCGAAGCAAACAAAAATCTGGAGCGACAGGTCCTGCAGCTCACCACCCTCCATGAGGCAGGGCGAACAATAACATCGAGCCTCGACCTGGACACCACGCTGCACACTATTCTCTCCATGACTTCCAAGATCATCGGCTCCACCGCAGGCGCCATCAAGCTCATCGACGAGGAAACAAAGGAGCTGCGGATAAAGGCCGAGGAGGGCAAGATGATGGAGGGCAGCGGCTCCAGAGCCGTGCTGGATCTACCCCTCCGCATCGGCGACAGGACCATCGGCGTGTTCGAGCTGGTCCGCGAAGCCAGGGACGCCCTCGACGACGACGAGAAGCAGATGCTCGAAACCATGGCGTCGCAGGCGGCCATCGCCATTGAAAACGCCCGACTGTTCGAGAACACGCAGCGCGTCTACTACGAAACCCTGAAGTCCCTCGCGGGCGCGCTCGAAGCCCGTGACGACTACACGCGTGGTCACTCGGAGCGCGTGGCCAAAATGTCCAAGGAAATCGCCGTCAAGCTCGACTTGCGCACAGATGATGTGGAAAAGATCCACAACGCGGCCTTGCTTCACGACATCGGCAAGATCGGCATTCGGGACGAGGTCCTCCTCGCGCCGAGAAAACTAACCGTTGATGAACGCACAATCATCGAACAGCACCCGTCATTCGGCAACACCATCCTCCGGCCGCTCAAGTTCCTGGGCGATATCCGCGAATACGTGAGGTTCCACCATGAGCGCTGGGACGGCACCGGGTACCCTGATGGGCGCAAGGAAACCGAGATCCCGCTCGCTTCCAGGATCATCGCCGTGGCGGACACGTATGACGCCATGACCTCCACCCGGCCCTACCGCGCCGCGCTATCTGCCGAGACGGCCATCGACGAGATAACCAAAGCCTCGGGGTCCCAGTTCGATCCCAGTGTGGTCAAGGTGTTCCTGAAAATCGTCAACGCTTCCTGAACGGAGCCGTCACCAGATAAACGGCAGGACTCTCCATCTGACTTTCTTCGAATATCGTTCGTACTCCAGCTCGCTTGCCAGCACGCGCTCCTCGGCCGTCACCCGTAGCATCACCATCGGGAGAGCGGCCGCGAGGGGCAACGCGGTATCAAGACCAGGCGCGCTGAGACAGCAAGCTCCGATCATGAGTAACTCACCCGCATAGGCCGGATGCCTGACCACGGCGTAAGGCCCCCTGACAACAATGTCCCGGACAGCCGGCAATATAGCGAAGTTGCGCGAGAGGAAGAGAAAGGACGTGATGGCAATAGCCGCCCCGACGACAAAAACGATCTGCGCGTGGGCAGGCCAGTGCCCCGGCTCGGGGGCGGACTTCAAGGCCCACCCGGCAACGGCCAGAGCGGGGAGACATATTAACACAAGACGCAATCCTCCGTGGCGCCTCACCTTCGTTCGGAAGATGAACAACACGCCCACGCAGAGATTGAGCGCCGAAATGGACAAACGAACCGGTGATAACAGGAAGGATCCTTCAGCATTGAGCATGCCGAGGATAGCCCACGAGATAACGGAGCCCCCGATCAGGAGGTTGCCTATCCGTTCATTAATGAACAACCGCAGTCAGATCAATAAATCCAGAACGGCCAATCGAGCAAGTAGCTCAGAGCGTTGATCGCGATAACTGCGCCTACGAACACCAGGGTGCCTACGACCTTCTTATTCATTGCTGCCTCCGTATTCGATGATTAATCAAATTTTCACTCACCGAGCGGTTGATGTCAATCCTGACTGCGTCCCTTTAATAGAGGGCCCCCATTACCGCTACAAAATGATATGGTTATGTTGAACTGATTTCATTGACGAGGAGTTCTTGATGGGAACACGCAAGCTTTTGTATCTGGCGTTGATCCTGCTTCCCATTGCGTTGGGCGCGCACCTGGGATGTGAGAAAAACACCAGTGTCGGAAACAGCGACTCGGGCACGAGCACGGACACGGATACCGACACAGACACGGATACCGACACGGACACTGACAGCGATACCGATACGGACACGGATACCGACACAGACACAGATACCGACACGGACACTGGCGT
>JAUVAN010000152.1 GCA_030591725.1 Deltaproteobacteria bacterium | reverse complement strand
GGATGTGCGCTACTCGCTCGATCTTTCCGCTCGCAATGTCGATGGTGAACAGGGGAAACCGACCTTTCCTCGGAGCCTTGAAGAGGATTGTTCCGGCATCGGAGGACCAGATGTAGTCGTAGATCGTATCGTCGAATCCTTCAGTCAACACGGTCACGTCGCCGCTCTTGCGATCGTACAGGCTCAGGTTGAACTTGTCGGCCTCGTAGCCCTCTTTCGTCTGGCGGAAAAATGCGATGAAGCGACCGTCCGGCGAGTAGGAAGGGTGGCCGTCATACGCCGGGTTGCCCGATGTCAGGTTCACCGTGTCTCCCCCCGAAGCGGGCACCACGTAGAGGTCGGCGTTGGTAGTCCAGGACTGGGCGTCCGGGTCGTCACGATTGCTGACGAAGCAGATCTCCGACGAGTCGGGGGAGAATGCAAAACCGGGGTTTCCGAAAGCGAAGACCGGCGACTCCCAGTCTCCCGGGGTCACATCCACGGTGTCACCGGATTCCACGTCGATGACCAGAATATGGCTGCGCGTGCCGTCGTTGTAGAATGTCCAGTGGCGATAGAGGAGCGAGTCCGCAAGATGGGCCTTGATCGGGCTCTCCTTGATGTCGTCCAGGAGCTGCTTGTTCTTTTCGTCATCGGCGCCAAACGCAGGAAAGACCCGGGAGGCGAACGCTATCTTTTCTCCGTCCGGGGACCAGGTGGGCTGGTCGATGCCGGTGGAGACGTGAGTGACCTGACGCGGCTCGCCCCCGTCGATGGGCATTATCCAGATCTGCGCTCCGTCCTTGCGCGAGGATACGAACATGAACGATTGTCCATCGGGCGCCCACCGGGGAGTGGAATCGCCGCCCTCGAAGCGCGTCAGTTGTCTCAAGCCCGATCCGTCCGCGTTGACCCTGAAGATGTCGACGTTGGACTTTCCCTTTTCGAGATCCTGATCAACTGCTGTGAACAGCACGGTCTTTCCGTCCGGGGACCACCGGGGAGACGAGATCCGCTTTATCTTGTAGTACGCCTCGATGTCGAAAGGCTTCTTCCCGGCGTCGGCCCTGTCATCGGGCGCCCGGCGATTTCCGAACTTCCAGCCTGCGGGATCGGATCTGGGAGCGTGGCCCTCGACGTAGGTCTCCCCCCTCAACTGCGGAGGATTCCCGGACGGGGTCGCCGTGGACGGACTCGCAATATCCTTCGCCGAGGTCGCGGTTGGTTGCCCGTGAACACACGAGACTGCGAGGCAACAAAACAATGAGCAGACCAGAAGGGTTACATCGAGGCGCATGGTTACTCCTTTGCACGATTGCATTTGCCGGCGATCTTGCGTCACGGGGCTACGAAAAACAAGCCGGCTTGTCGGCTCGACTCGAACCCCGTTTCCGGTGCAAGATACCGCAAAGAGATCATTGCGGTGGTGAAGCGGAAGCTGGACAGGTCATGAAAACTACGGACAGTAACGATTCGAGAACGCTGCGGCTGAAGCTTGGAGCCGCATGGGCTCAGTTGCGTTACGTGCCGAAAACCGCCGCTCTCGTATGGAAAGCGTCCCGGGGCTGGACCGTTGCCTGGATCTCCATGCTCGCTGTCCAGGGGTTGCTTCCTGTCGGCACGGTGCTCCTCACCCGCCATATCGTCGATGGTGTGGTCGTTGCCATGAATGGGGGCGGCGAGTGGGAGGCCATAGCTCCTCTCCTGATTCCCGCCGGGCTGATGGGCGGCCTCCTGCTCCTCACGGAAGTGCTCACGGGATTGTCCGGCCTTGCGCGCGAGCACCAGGCGGAGCTGATCAAGGACCACATAGCCTCTCTCATCCACGACACCTCAACGTCGGTGGACCTGGCATTCTACGACGCGCCCGATTATTACGATCATCTCCACCGGGCCCGAAGCGAGGCCTCATACCGGCCCCAGAAGCTTGTGGACAACACCGGCGCCTTGTTCCAGAGCGCCGTGACGCTGATCGCCATGGGAGCGGTGCTGTTTCGGTTCAGCGGGTGGATCCCGGCGATCCTGTTTCTGAGCACCATACCTGCGCTGCACGTCGTGCTCCGACATGCGGTCGCTCAACACAAGTGGCGTCTGCGAAACACCTCTCACGAGCGACACAGCTGGTACTACGATTGGGAGATGACCAGCGATCGGAGCGCGGCGGAGATCCGACTGTTCGATCTCGGTGATCACTTCAAATCCCTTTACAAACGGGTCCGCTCGCGGCTGCGCAAGGAAAGGATCCAGCTGGCGCGTTCCCAGAGTTTCGCGCAGATGGGAGCCTCTCTCATAGCCCTCCTCGCCACGGCGGGCTGTCTGGCATGGATGGGCTGGCGGGCGCTTGGTGGGCTCATCACGCTCGGCGAGCTTGCTCTTTTCTACGTGGCCTTCCGCCAGGGTCAGATGATGATGCGTTCACTTCTGGGCAACGTGGGAGATATCTATCGCAATATATTGTTCCTCGGAGATCTCTACGAATTCCTGGGCCTCGAACCCACCATCCACGCTCCGGATCGACCCGTCGACATCCCGTCACCCCTGGAACACGGCATCGATTTCAAGGATGTCACCTTCGCCTATCCAGGCGCGCCAAAGAACGTGCTGGACGGTTTTTACATGACGATACCTGCGGGCAGGATCACTGCCATCGTGGGGCCGAACGGTTCCGGCAAGAGCACCCTCATACGACTCATGTGCCGGCTATATGATCCCTCGCAGGGGGCTGTGGAGCTGGATGGCCTCGATCTTCGGCGCTTCGATCCTCGCGCTCTCCGGCGCAATCTAACCACCCTCTTCCAGGAGCCCGTACACTTCAATATGACCGCGCGACTCAACGTGGGATTCGGAGATCTGGAGGCGGGGTCGGATGCTGTCGAAGAGGCCGCTCGATCGGCGGGCTCACATGAGCTCATCTCCTCGCTTGTCGATGGTTATGACACCGTGCTCGGAAGGTGGTTTGAGGGGGGCGCCGAACTCAGCGTGGGAGAATGGCAGCGGGTGGCTCTCGCCCGGGCATTTCTCAGGGAGACGCCGATTGTGTTGCTCGACGAACCCACGAGCGCCATGGATTCATGGGCCGAAACCGAGTGGATGAACCATCTTACCCATCTGGCGAAAAGAAGGACCACGGTGATCATCACGCACCGCTTGACGACGGCAATGCGTGCGGACCTCATCCACGTGATGCACAACGGATGTGTCGTGGAATCGGGGAGCCACGCGGAGTTGCTCGCCCTTGGCGGTCGATACAGGGAATCATGGGACAGCCAGATGACCGCCGGGAAATAATAGCTTTGTTGAGGAATCTCGGTCAGAAGGGAATTCTGATTACTCCTTGTACGATTTGGCGTCCTTTATCTTGCCTTCTTTAAACAGGTTAAAGTGCTCACCGCAGAAACCTTTTCCACGCGGGAAACGATTCTTATTGCAATCGGGGAATGCGCATTTGGGGTAATTCTTGACCACCCGTTTCTTTGGCGCGGCGACGACCTTCTTCTTGGCTGTGGGTTTGGGGCCGGGCTTGCGACCGGGCTTGCGGCCGGGCTTGCGGCCGGGCTTGCGGCCGGGCTTGGGGCCGGGTTTGCGACCGGGTTTACGACCGGGCTTCGCCTTCTTGGTGCCCTCCTGCAATGCGATGAGTTCTTGCAGTGTAGCCGACTTGATCGCCTTTACGATCTCCAGTGCAAAATTCTCTGCCGCATTGGAGATTACTTTTTCCAGTTTTTTCTTTACCATTGTAATGGTCCTCCATTTAGTCCATTGAATCAGCGGATAATAGCAAATGAAATCAGAATTACAAGAATTGTTGCATTACATGTAAAAGCCCATTCAATTGCATAAATTTTTGTCACGTAATTTGATTTGTCGTCAGGTAATTGATATCGAACAATACAATGAAGCTCTAATGAGGAGGCTTCCATGGGAATTCTGAAGGACATTATGCTTGAACCTGCCAAAAGACCCGAGATTATCAAGGATTGCTCCAGGCTTGTCGACACCGAGGTCGCGGCGAAAAGGGGTATGGTCGGCCTGATGATCAAGGGCGGTTACAAGGCTTTCAAGGCGATAAAGCCGAGAATAGTGGAGTCCGCCGTGGACCATTTGCTCGATGACTTCACGGTTGTACTCGACAGGCATTACGATAAATATCTTGTGGACGAGCCTTCGAAAGTTGCGTCGTTTGAAAGATGGTCGAAGGAACGAGATGCCATGATGGCGGACGATCTGCTGTCTGTCACCGACAACATAATGGATCGTTCCAACAAGAAAGCATTAAAAAAGATATACCACGGCCTGCGGAAAGTGGCCCAGCGCAACGTTGCCGAAGCTATTCCCGGTGTTGGAAGATTAGTAATGAAACATATGGACTGAATTGAAGGACCGTCAATGGTCCGTCAGGTTACTTGATGTCGGCGACTGTAATGTTCCAGACCATGGCCTGACCGGGTACCAGTCTCTTGTTGATCACCGTACGTTTGTACTCACCTTCTTCGAAAACATAACGGTTCAACGCGCCGCCCTTGTCGTTTGCAACATAGAGTTCCAGCTTGTCGTCACCGTCCATGTCCGCCAGATAGGCCGCGTGCTCGAACCCGCCCGAACTGGCGTCAATGCTTGCCTTTTCGTACTCGTTGCCCTTCTTTTCGATGACCCATACACCGGAGGAAAACGCTGCGGCGACAAGCTCGTTCGCTCCGTCCCCATCAATATCCCCCGCCACCAGGAATCGACAGAAACGATCGTCGAGCTCGACCACCTTCGCGGATTCGAATTTGGTGCCATTCCAGTCGAATCGCCTGATCTCCACCGGCTTCTCGATCCTTCCGCCCTTTCCCATTTGCGCTTCGAGCGCGGCGTAGAGTTCGCTCTTGCCGTCACCATCCATGTCCGTCACAAGGATCTCTTTGATGTGACGCTCGTCGTAGTGAACAACCTGGGATTTCTCGAATTTCTTCCCGGTCCACTCGTAGCGCAATACGCCGCCTCCCTGTCCCTGACCGGATGAGGTGTTCGGCTGGCTCGGTGTGGCGTAGATCTCCATCGTGTCGTTTCCGTCCAGATCGCCGAGTTCTATCTCGTGTACGAACATGTCAGCCTGGCGATCGATCTCTTCGAATTTCCATTCGCCGTCCCTGCGCCAGGCCACGGCCACGACTCCCTGATCGTGGGTGGCAATCGCAAGATCTCCGGCTCCGTCGCCGTCGAGGTCAGCGATTTCGAAATCCCTCAGGCGGTTGTGCTTGCCTCCAAAGGTCGGATGCCACAAGGTCGTCGCCTCCCATTTGTCGTCCTTCTTGTTCCACAGCTTGAGCATCGCCTCGTTGGCGCCGATAGTCAGGATCCCCTCGTCGCCGTATTGGAGCGCCTTGTGAAACACGTTGGACTCCTTGTCCTCGATTGTGTCCACCTTCCACTTCTTCCCGTCGAAGGAGAGCACCATCATCACCGCAGCGTCGGGGACGGTGTACGAGCCCTTCTCGTTGGGGGCGAACCTGGACTGGGTCACCAGCAGCGCTCTCCCGGGCACGGATGGCTTCGCGGGGCTCACCTCGGGTGTCTTCGGGTCGTCATTTTTGACTTCGATTGCCCCGGCAGGTGTTTCGGCGGCGTCGTCACCACCACAGGACACTACAATGACGGCAATGATGGCAATGACGGCCATTACGGTCATCAGAAAAAGACGGCTTTTCATTGTTTGATTCCTTCCGCTAGTTCTTTGAGTGGAATGTGCACAGATCGTACCCGGAAGAGGGCAGGTTGCCGGAGTAGGGCGAGTCTTCAGTGCCCATGGGGTGGGCGAGGAAGAACCTCACGAAATCCATCGTGCTGGGCAGGCCGGCCAGATCCCCGTGCTGGGATGACGAGCTGTTGACGCAGTGGATTACGTCATGACCGATGCCGTTGAGATAGGGCACGTCGTTGGTCCCGAACTGGTCGAAATGGATGGTGACTACCGACAGGTTGTAGTTGTCGTTCACGCCGCCGTTGCACATGAGCTGCGTATACCCGTTGGAGTGGGTCGGCGCCGGCCAGTTTATTTGACCCGCGAGCATTCCCAGGGTGCTCACGTTGCTTGCATTGGAGAAGTAACCTCCGGAATACGTGGCAACCGACGCGAGCACGTTACCCCTGGTGGTGGCCAGCATATCCGTCACGATACCCCCGAGGGAGAATCCCATGGAGTGAATGTGATCTCCGTCGATGCCGAAGCGGGCATCGAAGCACTGGAGCAGCTTGTCGAACAGGGCGATCTCGCCGTTGTTTTCGGGATCCACGTTGAAAACATCCCATGTCATGTCCCCGATCACCATATCGTGGCCGTTGGAGTCCGGGGAAACCCCGATAAACGGCATCTCGGAGTTGTTGTAATTGCCGGAGATCATGTTGTCGAAATCCGCCGCGTTGGTGCCGAGGCTGTGCCAGTTGAAGACAACCGCCCAGTCTCCGGATCCGTCATCCGTTGCGCCGTCCGGAATGTGGAGGATGAGATCATAGGTTTCACTACCCACTGGAAATCCCGTGTTCATACCGTCCACGAGCGCTGCGCATTCGGGTGAGACGTCGCCGTCGCTGTCCGAGTCGCCGTCCGTGTCCGTATCGCCGTCCGAGTCACTGTCCGAGTCGCTGGTTCCGCCGTCGTCGGGATCGGAATCATCATCGTCCCCGCACCCCGCGATGACGAGGGCGAGGCAAGCGAAGATGCAGAGTATGGCATTGCTCAGTTCGGTTTTCATGGTGTCGCTCTTTTCTGTTGGAACAAAATTATCAGATTCATGATGTAGTAATAGTAACCCAAGAACGCAATATGGTCCGGCAATTCAACGACCGATGGCACGGATCATCCGGTCCAATTCGACGCCCGGATCTTTTGAATTGTTGATGCAACGCACGGCGCACACGTTTCGTGCCCCCGAGTTCAGCACTTCGGCCAGATTGTCGTGATCGATGCCGCCGAGAACCACGGCGGGGACCGTGGCGATGGAGAGCATCTTCGCCATGCCGCCGGGCCCGATCACGGGGTCGGGGTTCACCTTGGTGGGGGTCGCGAAGACCGGCCCCACGCCGATGTAGTGGGGAGACAACGCGCACGCGGCGGTAGTCTGGGCCGGGTTGTGGGTGGAGAGCCCGATGACCGCTTTGGGGCCGACGATCTTTCGCGCTTCGTCGTAGGGCATGTCGTCCTGTCCCAGGTGAACACCGCACGCGCCCACCTCGCGGGCAATCTCAGGGGAGTCATTGACGATGAACGTAACTCCCGGCGGGATGATTTCTCTGAGCCTTCGGGCTGTGGCGAGCACCTCATCGGTGGGCGCGTCCTTCATGCGCAGCTGGATTATCCTCACCCCGTGTTCGACCATCACCTCCGCAAGCCGCTCGTAACCCACCACCGGGTTTGTGAGGATGCCGTAGAAGCCGATCTTTCCGATTTTTGTCATATTGAGTTCCCCTTTTTCTCTTTTAATCCAGGCTCATCGTCCTCGTTCATCCCGCCAAAGCCGAGCATCGCAGTATCCCAGACACGGCGGCGGCGGACAGACGTCATACATCAAAATCGATTTTGGATATAGTTGACACCGCCCGCCCGTGCTTTGCGGTGACCGCCCAGATCAGGGCGGACAAGTTACCAGGTGGCCAGGTCCAGGTTCTTCAAGATGGTCTCGTCCGCCGTCAGAAGCGGCGTGTCCGTGGCCACGGCGGTGGCCGCGATGAGGCGATCGAACGGGTCGCGTGTCCAGTTCATCTGCACGGCCTCCATGACGACGTCCGCGAACGGGACGTCCACCGGTCTCAGGCCGATTCGGCGCCGAAGATCGCGCATCACGTCGTGAGCCGGCAACGTTGTACGCTTTATCTCGAACAGGTACTGAATCTCCAACTCCACCATGGGCGCGAACTGCAGGTCGTGTAACTCGATGAGCTTGACGGCCGTTGGTGACAGCCGGTTAACGTCGCCGGCGTACAACCAGACGACCACATGGGTGTCGAGCTGGATCACGAGGTCCACTCATTGGACCAGTCGAGGTGCACCAGCTCCCCGGGATCTACGACCATGTAGTCATCACGCTTTTGCAAGCGTTCCAGTTTATGACCTCGATTCGACGGGACCAGCATCACCCGGCCGTTTTTCCTGCGGATCTCAACGGTCTCACCAGTGTGTAGTACCCGGTCCAGGATCTTGTAGATATTGGTTCTGAGTTCGGACGCTGTGATCTCCATGGTATACCTCCGTACGTACTTCTTTATAATAGCGTACGTACGTGAAAGGTCAAACAGCCCTGGTCTGTCCGCCTCCGCAGACTACGGCGGGATGAGCGATTTTAGATATGGTTGACACCAGCCGCCTGCGCTTTTAGGAAGAAACTAACCCCATCTTTAAATCACGGGTCGGGTCTGCCCCGGCGTCGAGGAGGAGTGAACGATGGTTGACATGGATATTCTGAAAGCCCAGCTGCAACGACCCCTGGCAAAAACGGATCTGACCGGTCTCGGCGAACTCCAGCGCGGCAAGGTGCGCGATTCGTATGTCAAGGACGCGCGGCGCTACATTGTAGTAACAGACCGCATCTCGGCGTTCGATCGTGTCCTGGGAACCATCCCGTTCAAGGGGCAGGTGCTCAACCGCGTGACCGCGTTCTGGTTCGAAGAGACCGCCGACAAGGTCCCAAACCACGTTGTTTCCGTCCCCGATCCGCAGGTGATGGAGGTGCTCGATTGCACTCCCATGCCGGTGGAGATGGTGATCAGAGCCTACGTTACCGGGTCCACCTCCACATCCATCTGGACTCACTACTCCAGCGGTGTGAGGAACTTCTGCGGAAACGAGCTCCCCGAGGGCCTGAAAAAACACCAGAAACTGCCTGAACCCATCCTCACCCCCTCTACCAAGGCCGAGCAGGGAGATCACGACGTCTCCGCTTCCCGGGAGGAGATCCTGGCCATGGGCCGGATAACGCCCGAGGATTTCGACGAGATGGCACGGATGAGCTTCGCCCTGTTCAATTTTGGAGCACGCCACTGCGCGGACAACGGCCTGATCTTGGTGGACACCAAGTACGAATTCGGCAAAAACGCCGACGGAAAAATAGTCGTTATCGACGAGGTTCACACTCCGGACTCGTCCCGGTTCTGGCAAGCCGATACGTACGAAAAGCGCTTCAACGCCGGCGGTGATCC
>JAUVAN010000338.1 GCA_030591725.1 Deltaproteobacteria bacterium | reverse complement strand
TCTCATTGAGGTTGCCTGCGACGATTTCATCATCGAATAGGCGACACAACCAAAGAGGACGTAGGGAAATGAAAATCAGAACACTGACCATGACGGCGCTAGCGGTTCTCTTGCTCACGGCCACTGCGGCTCGCGGGGACATCATCACACTGCAGAACGACACTCTCGCCAACCCGTTGCTCGGAGTTGCGAGCTGCGGATTCATCGAGGGAGAATACGTCGCGTCGGTCTTCATTCCACAACCGGGGGACTACCCGGTGGATATCCTCGAGGTTCAGTTCATACTCTCTCCGGTTGTTGCTGCAGGAATGTCCTGCGATCCCACCGCCGAGGCGACAGGGCTCAACTTCCCTCTTCGGATATGGGAGGACGACGCAGAGGCGCAGCTTGCTCCTTCCGGCGCTCCCATATACGAGGATACCAGTCTGCTGCTTTTCAGCTCCAACACCGGCATCAACACGGTCGATCTCTCTTCAGAGGGCATCACAATAGATGACGGTCCGATTCGAGTGGCGTTCGAGTTCCCATCCGACGGTGTCGCCTTTCCGCTTCGCGATGCTGACGGCATCACCTACGCACGCAACCTCGTCTACGGGGACTTCGGCGGCGACTTCCAGTGGCAGTGGGCCGGAAACCTGGGGATAAACGGCGACTGGGTGATGCGGCTCGTCATCGAGACCAGCGGAACCACGGATGCTGATACAGACACAGACTCCGATACAGATTCGGACACAGACTCCGACAGCGACACCGACGCGGACACCGATTCGGACACCGACCCGCAGTGCGATCCGCTGACGTGCGATCAAGCCTGCCGCGACACGGGAGCAGAGGGTGGCAACTGCAGGAACGGGGAGTGCGAGTGCTTCGGTCTCGATAGCGAAGACGAACATGGGGACGATAGTTGCGGCTGTCACGCGGTGGGAGGAGCTTCAGAGCCCCTGTCAGGTCTCTTCGCGCTTCTCGCGTTTATCGGAGCGGTATCTCTTCGCCGCCGATAAGTACGGGCTCCCTCCAATTGCCAGACCCACCCCGATCATGAAGTAGGCCGGAATAACCACGCACAGTCTTTCGTAGTCGCCCGTTGCGAAACGAGACATCAGGATCCCCGTTGCGATCATGAGCGCGAGGAGCGGGTAGAACCACAGGGGGTAGAGGTTCCACCAGGCGGGTCTCTCAAGCGATTGAATGCGCCGCAGATTTCTTTGCGCGCTCTTCGAGAATACCAGCCAGGCTTTCAGTATGCCGATTGAAACACCAATGCCGAACACGGCCCAGTGCCACGGAAAACTTCTTGAGTGGAGCGCGGTCGCCTGGGCGAGGAGGAAGGATCCCCGCATGCTGACGGAGATCGCTCCCGCGTACCATATCACTCCCGCGGTCACCGTCAGCGCTGATCTGGAAACCACTATCCGTCACTCTCCGCCCCTGGCTGTTTCACTCGCGAAAGAAGCGCCAGCCCCACAGCAAAGAACACGCCGATAGTGAGCACGGCGACGCGCTGGCTGTCAAACACATCCGAGGCGACGCCGAAAACGATGGGGCCGAGCACTGCGGATCCCTTCCCGGCAAAAGCCATGAATCCGTAGAACTCTCCCGCTCGACCTGTGGGAGCTAGTTGCCCCACAAAGGCCCGGCTGGTCGCCTGAATGGCCCCAATACACAATGACGCGAGAGCCGCCACGAACCAGAAGCAGATCTTCGCGCCCGCCGTTGAAAACAGGCCGGGCCAGGCCGCCGCCTCCGAACCCGCCACCACCACGAGCCACATGATCAGGGTTACCATGATCGTTCGCTTTGCCCCGACCTCCTGGGCAATCCAGCCGAACGCGAACGCGCCGGGCGCCGCGATGATGTTCATGACCATGACCAGGATGATGTTCTCTGTGGTTGTGAACGAGAGGGTATCCCGGGAGAAGGCCACGGCGAACACGATGATGGTGATCACCGCGTTGTTATAAAAGAAATACGCGAGCAGAAACCTCATGAGGTTGCGATGTTTGCGAATCTCCTTGAAGGTGCCGACGATGCGCGTCAACCCCATCCTCAGCAACCCCTCGGCTCCCGGAGATCTGGGGGTTCTGTTGCGGTCCCTGAGCAATATGATGCTGGGAATGGAGAAGAGACCGAACCAACCGGCGACGACCAGAGGCACCATGGAAGTATGGCTCTGGGCGATGGGCAACACCAGCAGCAGACACCCGAGCCCGCCGATGTAGCCAAGGGCCCAGCCCAGGCCGGACAACTTTTCCATGCGGTTTTTCGGCACCATCTCCGGGAGGAATGCGTTGTAGAACACGCAGGACCCCTCGAACCCCACCGACGCGGCGATGAACAACCCCATCGCCAGAGCGACGGTGCCCGGACCTGTGAGGGAGAGGAGCGCAGTGGCTCCGACGCACAGCGCCACGTAGGCGATCAGAAAGTGCTGTTTCCGTCCGGAGATGTCGGCGATGGCGCCCAGTAACGGAGCGGAGAGGAAAACAATGGCGGCGGCTACCGAATTTGAGATCCCCCACAGTCTGTCGGACGCGCCGGGGGAGCCCCCCTCCCCCACAACCACGGACTTGAAATAGATTACATAGACGGCGGTGACTATCACCGTGGGAAAGGCCGAATTTGCAAAATCAAAGAAGCACCATGCAAAACGCCGCGCGCGGGGCGCCGTTTCGAGATTGTCCTTCATGTCCGGTGAGCCTTAAGGAGCCAGCTTCACGATGAATGCGTCCACCTCACCGTCGGATGTCAGCTCGGTCTCGTAATCCTCTCCCTTGCCGAATACCGCCGTGCCTCCGAGGAATCCGACCGCCACTATCGAATCGTCATGGAACGCTGTCAGAGCGAGCCCGCCAGTCTCATGGCCGTCGTTTCCACCCGCAGTACTGACCCATCCAAAGGTTCCGTCAGGATAGTAGCCGGCCATGTACGCGTGATGGTATTGGTCTCCCGTAGTGACCGCTTCCTCGCCGGATTCCCCCTTTCCGAAGATGATCGAACCGGATCCGCCGAACCCGCCCGTGATGCGGAACGAATTGTCCGGGAGCCCGCTGATGCCACCGATCTCGACTCCTCCGTTGCCGTCATTCGAAATACCCTTCGCCCACTGGACCTGGCCGTTCTCATCGTACTTGGCCAGGAAAACATCCCAAGTTCCGTCGGACTGGGTCTCGTTGGCCTCTCCCAGACCGAAAACGACCGTGCCGTTCAGATGACCAACCAGCAGAAATGACCCGTCATCGAGGAGGGCTACTCCCTGAACCGAGTCCTGCCCAATTCCGCCGATCTTCTTGGCCCAGGCGATGGTTCCGTCCGGGTTGTACTTGGCGAAAAACCCGTCTGTGTCCCCGGTGGATACAAGGCTGGTTTCCAGAGTCTCTCCGAGGCCGAACACCGCGGTGCCCTCGAAGGCGCCTACCAGTATCGTCGTGCCGTCCGAAGCCGTCGCCAGATCGATCCCCTCGTCGGATCCGGTTCCTCCTGCCCGTTTGGCCCAGGCAATTGTTCCATCATCGTTGTACCTGGCCAAAAACACATCGGTCATCCCCGTCGCGTTGAGAATTGATTCTGCGGACTCACCTGCTCCCCAGGTTGCGCTCGATGAGAAAGAGCCGGTCATTAGAAAGGAACCGCTCGCAAGTGCCTCAATGGCCTTGCCGCTATCTGCGTCTGCTCCGCCGGCGGTCTTGCCCCATGCGATGGTACCGTCCGAATTGTACTTGACTACAAATACATCCGTGAGACCTGCGGTCGTCAGAGCTGTCTCGGACGACTCGCCAGCGCCGAAGACAGCCGTGCTTTCGTACATCCCCGTCGCGATGAATGAACCTCCCGCCAGAAGTGTGATATCGTACGCTGTCTCATTGCCATCATCTCCGGAACTCCCCGCCCTTTTTGCCCATGCCACCGTGCCGTCCGAATTGTACTTGGCTACAAATACATCCGTGATACCTGCGGCCGACAAGGATGTCTCGGT
Organism: Deltaproteobacteria bacterium; assembly: GCA_030591725.1. Lineage (GTDB taxonomy): Bacteria > Myxococcota_A > Polyangia > JAAYKL01 > JAAYKL01 > JAUVAN01. The sequence goes on along the minus strand of JAUVAN010000338.1, from coordinate 527 downwards.
CGACTCCCCGGCACCGAAGATTGCTGTGGCCTCGAAGCTTCCTGCCAGAATCAGAGAATCGTCATCCAGGGCGGCCGCTGATCTGCATTTCACGTCCTCCAGCCCCCCAATCTTCTTGGCCCAGACGAGATTGCCGGTCATTGAATCTTCTGAATCCGAATCAGTGTCCGTATCTGAATCAGTATCAGTATCCGCATCCGAATCCCCGTCCCCATCCAGATCGCCGGCGTCTCCCCCCGATTCCGCCCCCAGATCGCTCCCTATCATGCTGCAACTGAGCATGAAGAGAAAGAACACGGAACAGATCGACAGGCCAAGTATGGTAATAAACAATCTCATGAGTCACCTCCTAAAATATTATCAGGCTATTTCGAATGTTAACACGTATTGGACTTCCGGATCTCGCAAACGATCAATCTGCGACGTGAATTTTGTCTTTGATCGATTCGTCGACAGAGACGTAGTATCTATTCGTTCATGAAAACAACTGTTGGGAGAACACAAATGAAACACCTCGCTTTGGTCCT
>JAUVAN010000210.1 GCA_030591725.1 Deltaproteobacteria bacterium | reverse complement strand
ATGGGGTGGCTCCCCGTGAGCGAGGGGCAGGTGACTCTCACCCTCAATTTCAATCTGGACTGGGACGACGCGACCTTCATCTGCCGACCGGATCAGTCTGTGACCGAGCTGGTAGTGCCTCAAGAGTGGATCAACGAATATACATGGGGCGGCGGCTCGGGCATTGTCATCGCCGTAACAAATAGCTACCAGATAGCGGCCGGCCAGGCCCTCCTCGATGCTCGGGCGGTGAGCGCTTACCGGCATTCAGGTAATTTCTAGCGCCGTTCCTACACTTCGCACATCGACAGCGCGTCAAGGGGGCATGCTTCGAGGCATTCACCGCAACCGTCGCATTTCTGCCTGTCGATATTCAATGTGTCCTCGACCACAATGGCGCCTACGGGACAGGAATCCTCACACACTCCACACGATTTACAGAGCTGCGGGGCCGCAACGGCAACCATCCGGGGCCTGCTTTCGCTCGGGCCTGTCGCCACCGGTCCCATGATCACCGGCCTCATGATTCATCCTTTTTCACGGATTCCATTTCCTGAATCATCTTCTTCACCTCGCTCAATGCGGTCTCGAGATATTCCAGCTGTTGATTCAGGGTATTCAACTCCTGTTCCCTTGTGATCGTCGGAACAAACGGCGCCGCAGGCGGCATCGGATAATACGGCTGATTGCCGCGACCCCCTCTGTAACCGCGCCCCCAGCCACCTCCACGTCCCGGGCCGTTACCACGACCCCATCCACCGCCACTACACCAACCGATACCGCGTCCTGTCATCGGTCCCATTCCCGAAGGTCCTGTTCTGTCTCCACCCGGCATGATCTTTTTCCTTTCTTCGTTCTATCTTCGAGGCCCGCCACGTCCACCGCGATGTCGAAAACGACGGCGGCGGCCCTGGCAGCCGGGCATCAAGAACGCTTGTTCCGTCAATTGATCGCAAACAAATGCATCCAATATCTCCTCCACTACCCCGCAGGTATTTGGGATGACCCTCACACCCGCAGAGATGAGCATCGCCTCGAGCGGCCTGGAAATCGCGCCACAAATCAAGACCTGCACACCGAGTTTCGCGATGAACTCGGCCCGCGCGACGTGTCCGGCCTTTTCCATGGCCACTTCCGTGCGCCGAAGTACACGGCCTCCTTCCACGTCCATGAGCGCAAGTCGCTCCGAAACGTCGAAGACGGGCGAGATCCGATCTCGCAGCACTGGTATTCCCACTCTCATCACCAGAATATATGAGCAACATCCATTCCAATCCGGGCCTGTTGCTACAAACTCAATAATTTTCACCAGATAGCACCCCATCATGAGGTATGTGTTGCTCGCGGAATCGTGCATTTTTGCATGAGTGTTCAACGCTATTCTTGCAAATTGCATTGCCGTGGGGTACTCCAAACAAATGATGGCCAAAGCGGGAAATCACAACGACGTGATCCTCGATTCAATCAACGAGGGGGTCTTCACGGTCGATCTGGACTGGCGAATAACCTCATTCAACCGGGCGGCGGAAGAAATAACCGGTGTGAGCCGCAAGAACGCGATAGGGCAACGATGCAGCGAGGTTTTCAGAGCAAACATCTGTGAAAACAGCTGCGCGTTGAAGAAGACTCTTTCGACCGGCAAATCGGTCATGGGCATGACCGCCTATATCGTCGATTCGACCGGCGAGCGGATACCGATAAAGATCTCGGCCGCCGTTCTCCACGACAATGATGGAGAGGTTATCGGAGGCGTGGAGACCTTTTCGGACTTGAGGCAAGTCGAGGAGCTGCGAAAGAAACTGCTGGAGAAACACACGCACTCCGACATCGTGGGCGCGAGCCCCGCCATCACACGGCTCTTCGATCTCCTGCCCCGCATAGCCGACAGCACCAGCACCGTCTTGATCAGCGGGGCTTCGGGGACGGGCAAGGAGCTCTTCGCCCGGGCCATTCACGATCTATCTCCCAGGCGAAAGAATAGTTTTATCGCGATCAACTGCGGGGCGCTTCCGGATACCCTGCTGGAATCGGAGCTCTTCGGTTACAAGGCCGGGGCGTTCACCGATGCCACGCGTGACAAGCCCGGCCGATTTGCGACAGCCGACGGAGGAACGCTCCTTCTGGATGAAATCGGTGACATCTCCCCGGCCATGCAAGTGCGGCTGCTCCGGGTGTTACAGGAGAAGACATTCGAGCCGCTCGGATCCGTCGGGTCCATCGAAGTTGATGTGAGAGTCCTGGTCGCCACCAACAAGAATCTCACAAAGATGGTTCGCGACGGCACGTTCCGGGAAGACCTTTTCTACCGCATCAACGTGATCAACATTGAAATACCTCCGCTTCGCGAACGCCGGCAGGACATCCCCCTGCTGCTCGAACATTTCATTGCCGAGTTCAACCGGCTACAGGGAAAAGACATTCCCGGTCTTTCCCGGGAAGCTCTGGCCGTCCTCGTGAAACATGATTACCCGGGAAACATAAGGGAACTCCGGAACATCATGGAACACGCGTTCGTGCTTTGCCATGACGGCATGATCCAGCTTCAACACCTGCCTCCTCCTCTCAACGAAGGGACCGGACGCAGCCTTCTCGAAACGGACGACGGGATGAATCTCAAGTCCATGGAGACGATGCTGATCACCGAAACGCTGAAAAAATACGATGGCAACCGCACCCTCACGGCAAGAGACCTGGACATCGACCCAAGCACCCTGTATCGCAAGATCAAGTCGCTGAAGATTGCTGTTCCGGGGGTGGATGGTCGAAGCGCCGGGAGGAAAAATGAAAACCTACTTTGATTGCATACCCTGCTTTCTTCGCCAGACGCTGGAAGCGGCGAGAGCCCTGGAACTCGATGAGGAGAAGACCGCCGCGTTGCTTCGCCGAACGCTGGGCCTGGCGCAAGAACTGGACTGGAGCATCCCTCCACCTGTCATCGGCCGGGACATTCACCGCGCGATTCGCGAGGTATCGGGCGATCCGGACCCGTATCTTCAAAGAAAAATGGCCGACACTGAAGCAGCGCTCAGGCTGCTGCCGGAAGTCGAAGAAGCGATAGCAAAAAGCGCGGATCCCTTCGCGACCGCCGTCAAGTTCTCCATCGCGGGCAACGCCATCGATCTGGGCGCCAAGACCGCCGTGGAGGCCGACGTGGAAAAGACATTTCACGAGGCCCTGACCAGACCGCTGGACGAGGCCACCGTCCTCGCGCTGTCAGAAGCTATCTCGAATGCAACAGACGTTCTGTTCCTGGCCGACAACTCCGGCGAGATCGTTTTCGATCGACCCCTGCTCGAACAGATCGGTAAAAAAGTCACCGTGGCGGTCCGGGGCGCGCCGACGATCAACGACGCCACCCTCGACGACGCAAGACGCTCCGGGCTCACCGAGAGGTTCAACGTCATTTCCAACGGCTCGGATACGCCCGGCACATGGCTGGAAGACTGCTCGCCCGAGTTCGTCCAGAAATTCGACGCCGCAGACCTGGTTATCGCCAAGGGACAGGGTAATTACGAGAGCCTCAACGACCATCCCAGAAAGATCTTCTTTCTGTTCCTGACCAAGTGCTCTGTCGTCGCGAGCGACCTTGGAATTCCAACAAACACATATGTGATCAGGGAAACTTCCAGTTCCCCAAAAACGGATTTACAAACCTGACGCTATCGAGGGTCCTGCCGTCCTGAAAGTCCTCGCTCAGGAGGGTAAGGAGGGTAATGCGCGCGCGCGTCATAGATCTCTTCCCTGCCGACGCGCTCCCCGCCGAGCGAATACCCGGCGCGCATCCGAGCGAGAACCCTTGCTCGGGCTGACTTCTGCTTTGCGGACAGAGTTCGATCCGTGTCGATTGGAGATAGGCGTGCCACCGGCTTTAAAAAGCGACTTTTTTCTTGGGAGCGAAGGCAGCCTTTGCCATCGCGCGGCGTACGCGCGCGAGCTGCGACTGCAGGGGGAGATCCTTGGGGCAGATGTCGTCACAGGCCATCAGGCCCATGCATCCGAACGCGCCGTCGTCGGAGCCCACTACCTCGAAGTAGTCGGACCCGTCTCGCTGGTCCCGCGGGTCGATCATGAACCGGGCGATCCGGTTTAACCCGGCCGCTCCCATGAAGTCTTCGCGCATGTTGGCCGTTCCGCACGAGGCTACACAACAACCGCACTCGATGCAGCGCTCCAGCTCGTATATCTCCAGCGCCTGCTCATTGGACATCCGCTCTTCTACGGCCTCGGGATCGAATTCCTTGTCAGTGTGAATCCAGGAGCCGGCACGCTGGGCCATCTCTCGAAACCAGGTACCGGTGTCCACCGAGAGATCCCCGACCAGCTTGAAGACCGGCAACGGGTTCAGGGTGATCGTCTTTGGCAGCGTCGACACCAGCGTCTTGCATGCCAACCCGGGCCTGCCGTTGATCACCATCGCGCAGGAGCCGCAGATTCCGGCGCGACAGACAAAGTCGAACTGCAGCGAGGAATCCTGCTCCTCCCTGATCTTGTTGAGCGCGATGTAGAGGTTCAGGCCGGGGTACTCCTCCAGCTGATACTCCTGCATGTGCGGCCTGGAATCGGGATCTTGCGGATTGTATCTAAAAATCTTGAATGTCAGAGTTCGTGCCACTGTATCATTCCTTCCGTGCTGATTCGCCATAACCTCGGTCGCCGGGCTGGCTTTCCGTGATTACTATTTCTCCGTACTTGAGCTCGGGCAGATCCGCCTTCTGCGGCCAGAAGGCCAGCGTGCGCTTGAGCCAGTTCTTGTCGTCTCGCGAGGGGTAGTCCTCTCGGTAGTGGCTGCCGCGGCTCTCGGTGCGCATGAGCGCGCCGTATGCCACGCAGAGCGCCATCCGCACCAGTCCCGGAATTTTGAGCGCCTGGGCCAGCTCAGGATCGACACCCACGCCGTTGGATTTCAGGCCGATCTTCAACGAGCGAGCGTAGACCTCTTGTAGCTCGGATACCGCTTTTTCCAGATCCGGTCCCTGGCGGAAAATGTGCACCCGCTTTTCCAGGATTTCGGACATTACCGCAGAGACCTCGTAACAGTTTTCCTTGCCGTCGCTGCATTTGACCAGCCGATTGATCCGGTCTTCCTGCTTCGCCACGGCGTCCCTGATGACGTGCGTCGGGTAGGAAACTTCATAGCCTTCGAGATGCTCGGCCACCTTGCGGCCCACGATCATGCCCGCCACCACGGTCTCGGCCACCGAGTTGCCGCCGAGCCGGTTGAAGCCGTGCATGTCCCAGCAGGCCGCCTCCCCGCAGGCGTAGAGCCCCTTGAGCCCATCAGCGGCGCCATCGATGTTTGTGCGAATTCCGCCCATCGTATAGTGCTGGGTCGGTCGCACCGGCACCAGTTCGGTGACCGGGTCGACGCCCACAAAGTCGCGTGCCAGCTCGGTCACGTCGCGCAGGTTGGTCTCGAGGTGCTCCTTGCCCAGGTGTCGCACGTCGAGCCACAGGAAGTGGTCGCCCGATTCCTGGATACCGAGCCCCTTGCGCATATGCTCCACCATGCGCCGCGAAACAACGTCCCTGGAGGCCAGCTCCGCCTTCTTGGGTTCGTATTCGGGCATGAATCGGTGCATGTCTTTATCGAGCAGGTAGCCGCCGTCGCCGCGAGCGCCCTCGGTCATCAGGATGGATACGTGGGCCAGCCCGGTGGGATGGAACTGCACCGCCTCCATGTTGCCCAGAGGCACGATCCCCGTGTCGAGGCAAATCGCCTGTCCCATACCCTCGCTGATCACCGCGTTGGTGCTCATCATGCCGTAGAGCCGACCCGCGCCGCCGGTGGCGATGATGGTTGACCTGGCCAGGTATACCCTGATCTCGCCGTTGCGCAGGTTTCGCGCCACCACCCCGTAGCATGTTCCGTTATCGTGAATCAGCGAGATCGCCTCGATCCGATCGTGCATCTTGATCCCGAGCTTCACGGTCACGTTGTCCATGGTGTAGAGCAGGGTGTGACCGGTGCCGTCCGAGGTGTAGCAGCAACGCCACTTGGCCACGCCGCCGAAGTCACGCGCGGTGATCAGCCCCTCATTTTCCTTGGAGTCCTCGATCCACGAACCGTCCTTGGGCAACTTCTTCTTGCCCGCCACGACGCGGTTCCATGGAATCCCCCAGTGGGCCATCTGCCGTGCGGCCACCGGCGCGAGATCGCAGAACAGCCGTACGCGGTCCTGGTCCGCGCCCCAGTCCGAACCCTTTACCGTGTCGGCAAAGTGAATGTCCGGGTTGTCGCCCAGACCCATGGCGCTGTTGCCAAAGGAAGCCTGCATCCCGCCTTGCGCGGCGGCTGAGTGAGAGCGCCTCGGAGGCACCAGACTCAACATGATCACGTCGTGTCCGTACGACGACGCTTCGATGGCGGCACGCTCGCCGGCGAGACCGGCTCCGACTACCAGGACATCAGTTATAATGGTTTCCACCATTTGGAAGCTCCTTGAAACGTGTTAATTGACGTATTGCAATCCGATGGCCCAGAAGGTTTTCAATACCAAAAGGCTATCCGCGATAAACCCGAGTATGAGCAACCACTTGAACACCTTCAGGATTTTCCGATTGAAGGGTGTCCACTTGACGAATATGCGATAGAGCCCGATTCCCAGGTGCAGCCAGATCACGATGATCATCGGTGCGTAGAAATAGCCGAAATTGGAGGCCACTCGCGTCGAGCTCTTGACCGCCTCGATCGGGAAAGTCGTGAGAACGAAATAAAGATGAACCGCCACGAACAACAAGATCAACATCCCGGTGACCACCTGAACCAGCCACAACCAGGTGTCCAGATGAGAGAGCCTTCTGGTCAGTCGCCAGATCATTTTTTGCTCATTGACGCGCAAGGGGAGCTTGCGTCCGGCGGTCACGAAATGGATCAGGACCACGAAGACAATCCCCACCGCGCCGGCCTGCGCCAGGTAAAGGTCTTCCAACCACATTGAAAGACCGTCCATCGTCTCTGCGCCGAAAACGATTGTGGCCAGCATCATCGCGTGCCCAAACATGAAGAAGACCAGCAACAGGCCGGTGACCATTCCGATCAAATCAAACCTGGCCGCGAGCCTCGGATTCTTCAATAATTTCCATTGTTCGATCACTTTTTTCTCTCCTTGCGATTACCCACAAACCAACATCATTTGCGCTCATGAGTTGTCGAACAAACCGGGTTTTTTTACTTGAACTGGTAAAACATATACTTGTTTTGGACCACGAGTACTACCGAAAATTTTTATCGAAACTTTGATGAACGGTGAATCGCACGCATTACAGCATAGTAGCAGAGAATGAACACCTTTTGTTTTTCGACGTCTACTTGTAAAAGCGATGAGAATGTCAAGAGTACATCTATTGACGGTCCTGATTCTGATCACAACCCTCGCGGGCGTCACCCTCGCGGGCAAGTGGCCGTGGCAGCGCAGGATCGGCCGCGACGTGGAAATCCGCCACAAGTTGCAGTACCAGCGAGTATCTCCAGATATGTGGCCTCCGGAGCCGGAATCCCCTTCCGATATCGACCCTGATCGATTCAAGTCGGCGCTATCCGAGCTTTGCGGAAAAATGCCCGAT
>JAUVAN010000179.1 GCA_030591725.1 Deltaproteobacteria bacterium | reverse complement strand
TTCAGCGTACCCAATTGCCGCGCCGAGGGGGTTTGCACCCCAGATCACACCATCTGTGTCGGGGGCGCACTCGCCGACAAAGCACTCGTAGTGTGTGTACACGTTCCATAGCGCTTTGTAGGTTCCGTGTTGAGGCGTGGCCGGATAATAGCACTCGCAATCGGAGCAATACTCAAAGTCGGGGATGGAGAGCTTTCCGTCCCATGAAAAAGAGAAGGACTCGTTCGGTTGCAAGAGTTTTACAGCGGAAACGACTCCGCAGTCTATACAGCAGTTGTCTCCCTCATCCACGCTGTCGCAGGACAATGTGCACCACGGTTTCTCAAAGTAACAGTTCTCCCAGTCGCTTCCCTGGAGGCGCTGGCAGCCCGGCAGACTCTCTCCCATGGTCCACCAGTCGAGGAATTTTTGCGAACCGGAAGAGTTGGTGAGGATAAAAGTTATCGCCCCCTGGGGTTCGATGTCAGTGTCGCTGTCGGAATCAGTGTCACTGTCGGAATCGGTGTCACTGTCGGAATCGGTGTCACTGTCGGAATCGGTGTCAGCATCCGTATTGCTTCCGGATATCGGCAATGCCTGCATTTCCCAGCAGCCGGCGAAAGAGACGGCCAAGAGGATCCATATCGCCATGTGTGTACGATTTCTTTTCATGGTGCGGCCTCCCCCGGCTAGATGAGAGCTCCAAGGATACCTGACAGTGTAGTCTTTCGAGACAGTGAGCACCCGCACCCGCCGGGCGGAGGATGGAAAAAGACGGCTGTCGGATCGCCCTGGCAGATGCCGCCGGTATGACACGAATCGTTGATTGTCGTCGGGTTGAGATCGTCGCATGGTTCGCCGTCTTCGAGGATGTTCAACGAGCAAACTCCCATGCCGTCACACGTGTCGGGGGCGTCGCATGCAGAGGGCGTTACGCCGGAGCCACATGGGGTGCCGAGAGGATCGAAGCAACTCTCTTGCGTTTCATCGCAAGCAGCACGGCACTCGTCCCCGCCGATACACGGATTCCCGGCATGCTGACATTCGCCCGAGGCGCAGATGTCTTCGCCGTTGCAAAAAAGTGAGTCGTCGCACTCGATTCCGTCTTCCACCGCGTCGTTCGTGCATCCGTCGAACAAGCACTGGTCGATGGTGCAGAGATTATCATCGTCACAGTCGATGCAATCCACGGCCGACAGAGCGTTTATTATGCCGTATCCGAAAACGTTGTTGGGTACGTCGCTCAGCCCGTCGCCTCCGCAGCCCTCGTCGGTCGTGATGGGATACGCGCTCGTCCGCATGAGTTCTTCCAGCCTGTCCATGTCTCCCGCAAGGGTCGGATCGGCCGAGATCAGAAGCGCCGCCAGGCCCGCCACGTGTGGCGAGGCCATGCTGGTCCCGTTCCAGGAGTCGTATCCGCCGCCGGGCAAGCAAGATCGGACATTGACCCCAGGCGCCGACACGTCGGGTTTCAGTCTGTTGCTTCCATCTACCGTGACGGGGCCACGGCTGCTGAAGCCCGCGATGTCATCGCTCGAGTCGACAGCTCCCACGGAGAAAGCAGCTTCGTATATCGCCGGGGGGCTGGCCACTGTGGAGCAGTTGGATCCTTCGTTGCCGGCGGAGGCGACGACGAGGATCCCCGCAGCTCGAACATTCTCGACAACCGCGCGCAGGGAGTCGTGGTCGCAACCCTCCGAGGGAGGGCACCCCCAGGAGTTGTTGATCACGTGTGCCGCCAGCCAGGGATCGCCGTCGAGGGCTGGATCACCGCCCACCGGGTAGGGGGCCATGAAGAACTCGAAGCACTCGATGTACGTGGCCGGTGTCCCGACGCCCTGGTCCATGTTCCTGCAGCCAATCCAGCGGGCGCCCGGCGCCATGCCGATCTGATTGCTTCCGCCATCGTCGCCCATCACGGTGCCGATGGTGTGGGTGCCGTGGCCGTGATCGTCGCACGGGACGACCGAGTCTGCGCCGCAGGAGCCGCCGCCGGAGTGTATTGCGTCGTGCCAGTTGTAGTCGTGATCCACAGCGCTGCCGTTCCAGCCGCGATACTGATTGATTATGGCCTGGTGGTCCCATTCGAGGCCCGTATCATTGCCGCCGACAACCACTCCCTGTCCCGTGTAACCGAGCGCCCAGACATCCGGCGCGTCTGTGGTCTCTATTCCCCACTCCGTTGCGTAGGTCTCTTTGGGCGTGGGCGGTGGCTGCCCGGGCGACGGGCTGTCAGCCGCAACCGAAGGGTTGGGAACCAGACGCGCAACATCGCTTCTGGACGCGAGTTGTTTTAGCAGTGTGGTCTTCCCATGCACCAGGACCGCGTTGATCAACCAGAACGACCGGTGTTCGACGCCCATCTGCCTCAGATGCGCGAGGATGTGTGCCTGTGAGCGGGACGCCGTTCGTGTGAGCTCATCAAATACGAACCGCCCCTTCTCCTCCCTGGTGGGCAGAAGTGCGGCGTTGCTCAGATCGGGGCGCTCGCTCATGATCACCAGGAATTGGATGGGTTCGTCTCCGGATGATTCCAGCAGAGTCGGAGCTACCTTGTCATGCCATGTGTTGGTCTGGCCCACGACCGGGACGACCGACGCGATCAGGAATGCGATGATTGAGACAGCCGTCAAGATCCCCCCGTTCATCCGGCTCCTCCGTTGATCAGTGAAGGGTGCGCTTGGCGTTGCCCACGATCGGATCCTCATCCTCGACTTCGAAGAAATCGATCTCCTCGCCGGGGATCGGGATGGCCATGGGGTGGGGCGCCGTCCTCCAATCCTCAGGATCGAGTCCGGGCTTGTGCACCGCCACGTCTTGCGCTCCCAGGGTCCATACCAGGCTCGTGGCGTCTTCAGGAAAGGCGCCTGCAGGAAGTGCCCACGCGATGTCCTCGTCATTGATGAGGATCGGGTATTCCTGCTCCCAGCCGCTATCGTTGCGAAGTCCATGCCGGGTGTAGATCTTTGCAATATCAAAAATATTGGCCTCGCCGCCCTGTTGCTTGTAAAGCTCGGCTACCTCCGCGCGAAGCTCATTGAAGATGGTCTCGAGCGCATCCCGGCCTTGCTCGGCTTCCTCCCGGCTGTTGAACCGGGCGATGATCACGGCTCGCGTCTCGGAGGCCACAGAATAGGATTTGTTGAATGTAGAACTCATCTCACCTCGTGGAATAGCACAGGCTGATGGAGAGATCCATATCGGCAAAGTGATCTCAACCCGGATCGTATTCACCGCCCACGAACCCCATGTAGAGATCGTAAACATTTGTCAACCTGACCTGGAAGTCGAGCAGGCCCTTGTACTTCTTGAGGTAAACGTCCACATGCTCGCGATCGTCCAGCAGCTTCTGGCTGGCTTCCTCCAGTTCTGAGGGTGTCATCAGCGCCGGATTGCCGTACTCTTCGGGGCACGGTACCAGGTACGGTTGGGCTATCCCGTCGTAGGGATTGTCGCAGCAGTCGTCCTCGAGCCAGGGGGTGATCTCCTCGTCCGTGGGTGTGATCGGATCGTCTCCCGGATCGCAGTCGCTCGACCTCGACTTCGTCTTGTTGGCAAAAGCAATCATGGCCGCTGCGATGCCCTCCTCCGTGAGGTCTTCGGTCGTGAACGGGTGAAACACCTCGTTGATACCGTATTGCGCCAGGGCGGTGTAGATGATGTTGCTCTCCGAATCGTAGAAGGAAACGTAGTCTCCGAGGGTGTCGATGGTGTCCCCCGAGCGAAACCACATGCGCGAGGTGTTGTAAAAGGACTGATCGTAATTGTGCTGGAACCGGGCCATGCCCAGGACCATCGCGTACACCTGCACCGTGAAGCCGGTGACCGGATCGATGGGGGTCCACTGGGTGTCATAGAAATCTCCGGGATCGTCGAGGTCGCTCTTGGTGGCCCCCGAGAGATCAGGACTTGTGGCGTAGATGTTTGGATTTGTGATGTCCCAGACAGGGTTGGCCCAGTCCCTGAAGAACAGGGCCGGGTTGGGGTTGCCCGTATTCGGATGGACCGGGTTACCCTGATACAGCTCGGGGAACTTGTTTGAGCCCATGGCGTTATTGGAGTGTCTCACAGGAGTTACCGGGGCCCACCGGTCCCATTTCTCGCCCATCAACGACGCGAAATTTCGTTTGATCTGCCAGTTGAAGTTGTCGAAGAAGCTGATCCTGAACAATCTCAGGTCGTGGGCCGTGTCGCGCCCGACGAAGTGAGTGGCGGAATCCGACAGGCCGTTGATCGCCATTACCTTGTCGTAGTAGTAGCCGACGTTCCAGAGGCAGCGCCAGAAGGGCTCGCCGCAGTTCTCATCGGATCCGCTGCCCGTGTAGTTGGTGTAGAGAGTCTGGAAGACGCGCGCGCCCTGGCCTATGTCGAAACCAGCCGTTCCGGAAAGCAGCGGATCGTAGTTGAGGCTGTAGAGCCCGTTCTCCGGTCTCGGCCCCGGGCTGTAACCGTCGATGGCGTCCGGCGCCGCCAGGGTCTGCATGAGCATATTGAAACCGTCGTGGACCGCCATGGTGTATCCCCCCCAGGAGTTGAAGGGATCGGTCATCATCGACTGGAGCGCACGCTCGCTGTACAGGCCGGCCACGAGCTCCACGTAGAGCGCGTAGATGTCATTGTACTGCTTGGGAACGCTGTAGATCTGGTCGTAGTAGCTCGACGCGTAGTCCTGTGGCAGCTCACCCACCTCCCCGCGAACGAACGACCTGCTTATGTACCACTGATCCCAATCGGCGATCATGTGATTCATGCGCTCCCAGTCATCCGCCCCGTAGTCCCGCTTGCGGCAAGAGTTGGAGATGTCCGCAAGGCTGTCCGTACAGTACGCGTACGGAACTCGAATCACATTGTCGGTAATGTCCAGGAGATCGAAGCCGGGCGCCCAGAGGTTATTCTGGGAGGCCACCTTCCAGTTGAACTCCCTCACATCGCGCACGCCCCTGTTGTCCTGGGTGTTGAAGCCGCGGTTCGGTTCGGTGGTGTAGTTGTCCACCCAGTTTCGGTAGAACTCGGTGTAGTGAGGCGCGATGAAGTAGTTGGTGTAGATCGCCACGGGAACCCCCATGTCCCTCAAATATCGATCCAGCATGTACTTCACGGTCATCGAGTCGGAGTTCATCTCCGGTCCTTCGAAACCGTGAGGCCACGCCCACACCGCGTATCCTTGCCCCTTCTCCATGGGCGCGTCGAAGCAACTCCCGGGCTCCAACGTGATACTGTCGGTCTGGACCGAGGCCACGGTTGCTTCCTGCGCGGTGACGCTGTTGATCACCCGTGCGCCGATCTCTATTCCGGCCGTGGTGAATCCGGCTTCGTCGTCCACGATGGTGCACGCGTCGGGGCAATCGGTGGTGGCGAAGCCCGGCCTCATGGTCTTGTGGAATTGCCAGTTTCGCGGTTCGTTGGTCAGATCGTCCGAGCCATGCCACGTCTTTGGGTAATCCTTGAACACCTCGAAATGGTGTCCGTAACCGTACAGGGTCGCGGCCCAGTCGTACCGTCCGAGGCTCATCTCATCCAGATGATTGGAGGCCGAGTAGTCCATGACCGAGGAGTAGGCGAAGTGGTTGAGTTTCTTGTACACCTCATACTTCGACAGCGGATCCCCGCCCTCGTCGCCCCAGTCCAGGAAGCGCGGTCCCAGGGTGGGATCTGGATTGCCGCAGCCGTCGGCTTCGTGGGCGCCCCAGGGATTGTTCGAATCCGGTTCGTCCATCGGAGGAGCCCACTGGTCTCCGTACTCCGCGTCGGAGCACCCGTGCTCGCGGATCTCCCAGTAGGGCTCCAGGTAGTTCAGATAATCCTGGGACCCGGCGAAGTTGTGGCGCAGTCCGAGTGTGTGACCGATCTCATGCATGGTTGCCGACCGGACGATCTTCTTGCGTGTCATCCTCCACAGGGCGTTCTTGAACTCGGGTCCTCCATCGGAGGGGAGCTTGCCCTTTGCCACAAGCCGCTGGACCTCGTAGGCGAGCGAGTCCGCCGCCTCGTCCCCGTGGATGGCGAAATCACCGGCCTTGAACTCCGAGATCTGGTTCATCAGATCGCGTCGATAGCGAGCCAGCGCGAAGGGGTCCTTCCTGGTTACCAGGAGGTAGTCCTTGATCTCGTCGCTCTGCCATGGGGTCATGGGGTTCATGCCCGATCCGACGAGCAGAGTCGTCGCGTTGGCCTCGGACAGGAGCGTGCCCTCCAGGTATTCCCCGCCCTGCGCGGTGGCGATGGATTCTATCATCTGCCCGTCGGCGTGGATGGATCCCGCGCCGTAGGCAACCTCGGCAGCCGCAAGGAGATCGCCCTTCGTCAGTTCGACGGGTGACGGGCGGGGTTTGCTCGTTCCGTCCCCCGGATCGAGGGTCATGGTTCCGAGCGCGGTGTCGTAGGACAGGCCGAACTTGTCGCCCAGCGAGGCGTTCGCGCGCATGAGGGAGCCCATGGAGGAGAGCATGCCTGCGCTGGAATGGGCCCTCTTGGTCATGGCGTAGGGGTTTGTCGCCGCGCCCGTGTACTGGTTGCGCCACCCGATGAGGTCGTATCCGTCAATGTACTCGTTGGAGTCGAGGTATCCCGTCAGGAGCATGGTGCGGTCCACTATCCTGGACGAGACTTCGTTGTTGTGCATGTACAGGTGGGCCGTGCCCGAGAGAATCTCTCCGGTGATGGGATCCGAAGCGGAGGGCCCCATCCCGATGATCTTCAGACCATCGAACCACTTGTCCACCCACCACACGAAGCTGTGCCGGATGTCCCCGAGTCGGGGGGAGGCTTCCCTCATCGAGCACAGGGGCCAGTCCGCCGCCTCGGTCCAGAAGGTTCCGGTCTTCGGGTTGACGCCGGGTTGCTCTGGTTCGAAGACGCAACGGCTCATCTCCTGGATCCTTTCCCAGCAGATGTCAGGCTCCACATTGTGTGGATCGTTGTCGGGTCCGAGGACCGGATTGAACCGGCAGATGGTCAGGGGAGGTCGTTCCGTGTCGTACCAGTATTCGTCGAAGCCGAGGCCACCGGTGGGCATCCCGTTGCTGTCCTTGTCCAGCAATCCGATGCCGTAGAAGTCACCGGTCCCTCCCTGCTCGCGATACATGTCGTCATCGACATAGGGAGTGTTGGCATACACCTCCTCGTTGTAACTACCCGCCGCCTTGTGCTTGAGGATGTTGATCAGGCGCACGAACGGGGCGTTCCATCGATCGGAGATCTGCTTCATCATCGGGCGGTCGTCGAGGGCGCTCTCGTCGGCGTTGGCGAAGGCGAATGCGTCGAGGGACGCCACATCCGGCGTGTGGTTCGTGTCGTAGCTCCAGGCGCCGGGATGTTCCTCGTTGGGAGGAATGAACTTCGGCTCGCTCGGGCGACGAACCAGCTCCTCCGGCCACTCCTCGTTGACGTAGTAGACCATGGGCCGCACACGGCGCTCGTTGTAGGGGACGGTGCAGTAGAAGGTGGGCTCGCACTTCGCCACCAGATCCTGGGGGGGAACGACGAATTTGCATGTGTGCCGCAGCTCGTATTCGGTTATATCCACGGGTCGCAGCTCCGCCTGAAGGTCACAAACGCTGGGACAACGGGCCTCGCTCGTGGGATCGTCCGGGTCGAACTCCATGCAACAGTCGGCGGCAGTGTGACACAGCCGGCGGTTGACAGGGTTGAAGAGATCCGCGTCCGTGGCGCTCCAATCGATGCCCTTCGCGTCCGAGACGGAATGGGTCTGCTCCCATATATTGTGACGGCGCAGGTAGTATTCGCGAGTGTGCTCGTTGATGCCCTCCTTCTCGTCGAAGACCAGGCGGTCATCGGAGAAGAAGCCGAACTGGCTCGAGATCTCACCCGAGTAAGGCATGGTTTCGTAATCGCGCTCGTTCTCTGTCAGTTTCCAGAAGGACATTCTGGTGTTGTAGATGGTGGCCACGCATTCGTCGGTATCGTTGCCGATGAGCCAGCAGGCGGGTATCTGTCCCAGGCCCTCGGCGTCCACCAACCTCGGTGTGGCGACGAAGGCGTTGGTGATGTCGAAGTAACCGCGCAAGAGGGCAGTGCCTTCTTCGTTCCACACCATGTCGAAGAATGGCGCATTATCGTTGGGGATGCACCGGTCCTCAACGCTCATGGCCGTCTCGTCCTGTGGGGTGCACTCGTCCTGCACGTAGAACGCGATGGGCTCCTGGTCGACCAGCTCCAGCCCCTCCCCCAGCTCGTAGTTGGGCGCCAGGTTCACGGACCAGTCCACGCGGATGAACTCGCGTTCCCACCAGGGACGATCGGTTGTGTTCTCCACTATTACGTTGAACTTTTCCCCGGTCACGGGGTTGT
>JAUVAN010000454.1 GCA_030591725.1 Deltaproteobacteria bacterium | reverse complement strand
TCCCGCTGTGTAGAATCATTGCGATCGACGAGCTCAAGGCTGAGCTGTACCTGGTGGAAGCGGACGTCCCCAAGGTCCACCTCGGACAAAAGGTGGAAATCCACCTGGACGCGTTCCCGGATGAGGTCTTTGAGGGCAAGGTCGCAAGCATCCTCCCGTACCTGGATCCGGCCACCCGCACCAATCGTGTGGAGGTGACGCTCAAAAACCCGGTCGTGCCGGACAGAGGCGGCTTCCAGCTCAAACCAGGAATGTTTGGCAGAGCGATGATCACCGTCTCCATGCGCAAGGGAGCCATCGCTGCGCCTGAGCCCGCGTTGCTCTTGGACAACCGGATCATCGAGCAACAGAAGGCCAACGAAATCCTACGCAAAGCCTTTGTGATTGATGACGGGGAGATCGCTCGACAGCGCCTGGTCCGAGTGGGGGCGCGGAAGGGATCCCTGCTCGAGATCCTCGACGGATTGGCCGAAGGGGAGAGGGTCGTGGTGCGCGGTCAACACGGCCTCAAGGACGGCGACGCGGTCGTGGTTGTCTCAGCCAGCGAGAAATAGATCCCAATGAGCTTGTCTTCACTCTCTGTCCGACGGGGCGTCACCTCCACGATGGCGTACCTGATGATCATCGGCTTCGGCCTCTTCTCCCTGAGTCGACTGCAGCTCGACCTCTACCCGGATATCTCGTTTCCGACGGTGGTGGTCCTGACTACCTATACGGGCGCGAGCCCGGAGGACATGGAGACCCTGGTCAGCCGGCCCATAGAAGGCGCGGTGGCCACGGTCAAAAACGCCGAAGAGATCCTCTCGAAATCCAAGCTGGGTGTCTCCATGGTCGAGGTGAAATTCGACTGGGACAAAGACATGGAGCAGGCCGAGACCGATGTACGGCGTGCCCTGGAGATGGTGAAAGGATTCTTGCCGGACGACGCAGACAATCCGATCGTCTTCGCGTTCGACCCCTCCATGCAGCCGATCGTAATGATGATGATCAGCGGACCTTATCCGTTGGATGAGCTTCGCCGCATCGCCGACAACGACATCGAGCCCCGCCTTGCCAGACTTCCCGGTGTGGCATCGGCCGAGGCCGCCGGAGGACTCGAGCGTGAAATCCAGATCCTCCTGGACCCAGTCAAGATCGCGGCCTTTGGCCTGGATGTAAATCGCGTGGTGGGCGCGGTCTACCAAGAGAACACGCAGGTCCCAGGAGGCTCCATACAGCAGGGGACCCTCGACTTCACGATCCAAACCCTCGGCAAATACCAATCCGTGGAAGAAATCGGCGAGGTCGTCGTCGGCATGGCGACCACGGAGCGAGGCCCGTGCCGATTCGGCTGAAGGAGGTCGCGAAGGTCCAAGACTCCTTCTTCGAGGCCGAGCGGGTCCTGGAAGTCGATGGCGAGCCCGCGATCTGGATGATGGTTCGAAAGCAATCCGGGGCCAATTCGGTGCGCGCCGGAGAAGCGGTGATCAACGCGCTCCCCGAGATCAAACGTGCGGCCGCAGCTGATCTCGATTTCAAGATCATCTTCAACCAAGCAGACTACATCAACAAGGCATTGGGTAACCTGTCGACCACGGCCCTCTTCGGAGTCCTGATCACCTTTCTCGTCCTGCTCTTCTTCCTGAGGAACTTCCGAAGCGCCCTGATCGTGTCCACGGCCATCCCGACCTCGGTGATCACCACCTTCGCGGTCATGGACCAGGCCAACATGACCCTCAACATGCTCTCGATGGCAGGGCTCGCGCTCTCCATCGGCATGCTGGTGGATAACGCCATCGTGGTCTTGGAGAATATCTTCCGCCTGCGAGAAGAGGGCGCCCGTGCCTGGGACGCCTCCATCAACGGCGCCACGAGCGTGAGTATCGCCGTCACCGCATCCACGCTGACCACCGTGGCGGTCTTCGTCCCTATTCTGTTCGTACCCGGCATTGCCGGCGTCATGTTCGTGGACATGGCGGTGACCATCTGCTTCGCGCTGGGGGTCTCGTTGCTGGTCGCCCTCACCTTCATTCCTCTAGCCTCTTCCCGCTTCATCGGTCCTCGCAAATCGAAAGCTGAACAGAGCCGCGACGTTTTCAGTCAGCTGCGTACCTTCTACGAGCATTCCCTGACATGGGCACTCGACCGGCGTTGGGTGGTGGCGGTCAGCTTGGTTGTCGTGCTCGGCCTCACGGGTGCCTTGGCGGGCTTGATGCCCACCGAATTCGTGACCGAAGGGGACGACTCCATGGTGTTCATCTCCGCGGAGACACCGATCGGCAACAACCTCCAGGAGAGTGCCGAGATCCTCCGTGGCGTAGTGGACAAGGTCGAGGAGGTGGTGTTGCCAGAGGAGCGACGCCTGGTTGGCCTCGACGTGGGTGTGGGAAAGGGTTTCGTGGCCATCTTCGCCAAAGGTGTTCACGCCGGCACCATCCGACTGCCCTTGGTTTCCCCGAACGAGAGAACGCGCAGCAAGAAAGAGATCGAAGAGGCCTTGCGCGAAGCGTTGCGCGAGATCCCGGGCCTGAAGTTCTCGGTCGCCATGCCCTTCAACATGATGGGCGGAGCGGGCGACGTCGAGGTCCAGATCCATGGGTACAACCTGGAAACCTCGCGCAAGGTAGGGTTGGAGCTTCGCGAACAACTCTCGCGCATG